>JBEKRY010000029.1:0-30842 GCA_049517555.1 Candidatus Sulfotelmatobacter sp.
TCCAGACGAAGTTGTTCAGGATACTGAGCTAGGGATTCCGGCCTTACCACCATGGTCACCGAGTCGCCAGAATGCGCCAGACAGGCTCCGATTAAGCCTCCAACCCCGCCCGCACCGAGAATCGCGTGTTTTAGGGGAGCCATGCGCCTGTCATTTCTTATTTCTATTTCTTGTGCGTCGCCGCCGGCACGCACTCCAGAATTTCGGCTTCGCTCAGCGTGTGGTCGCTCTGCTTGGCTCGTTGGTAAATGCGGTCCACAACTTCGTCAGCCGCCGGAATGCCGCGCCGCTCCAGCCACCAGAGTACGTTCGACTTTCCGCTCATCGGACCAATGTCAATCACTTGATCGAGCCCAAACAAATGCGAAGGCACGCCTGAATACACGGTATTCGCCAGCAGCGCATCGTCTTTGCGATACGCCTTGATAATGGCGGCAGCATGGACACCCGTCGCCGTGCGGAACGCATCGTCGCCCATCACGGGATAATTCGCCGGAATCGGCACGCCCGTCGCCCGCGATACAGCCTGGCAATACGGCTTTAGCTTGCTCAGATCCTGCTGATCCCACGGCGCAATTCCCATCAGCTTCAGATTCACCAGCATCTGGTCGATTGCGCCCGAGGGCTTCACGACTTCCTCGACCACAAATCGCACCAGTGCCAGCGCGCCCATCGGCGTGGCGTGCCCAGCCGTATCGCAGATGCAGATTGCCCGGGCACCGCAACGGATTGCCGTGGAATACAGCTTCTTCACCGTCTCCGGATCGCAGCGGGTGGTGTCCTCGGTGACGTACATCACGTCGAGCCCCAGCGAAACCGCATACCGGACGGCCTTCTCGGTAGTCTGCAGCAGAAAATCTTCAGTCCAGCCTTCGGTGAATCGGCGAATCGGGCTCGACCCAATAAAAGTCGCAGCCTCGATACGCAACCCCGTCTTCTGCACGATCTCGGCAATCGGCCGAATGTCATTCTCGTGCGTCCGGGCCGCGCAGTTAGCGCGAATCTTCATTTTCTGGGAAGCGATCTCACGCGCCAACGCAGTCACGGACTCAACCGCGCGCGGCCCCGCGCCAGGCAGTCCGAGGGCCAGCGACTGGATTCCCAGCTCCTCCATCCAATGAAGAATCTCAATCTTCTCTGCAACGGAAGGATCGCGCACCGACGGCGACTGCAGCCCATCGCGCAGGGTCTCGTCATTGATCAACACCGGTCCCAAGGGCTTCAGCCCGGGCGGGTATTGCTGGTTCCAGTCGTAGATGAGATCGGGATTGTGCAAGAGCTTCTAGCTCCTAGCTGCTAGCTTCTGGCAAAACTTATGTAGCGACAGCCGCCCAGGGCTGATGGGCAAAGCCAAGTTCGGTTGTTTCTAGATCTTTGAAATGCAATTCATGCCGCCGGCTCTTAGCTAGAAGCTAGGAGCTAGAAGCTAGAAGCTATTTCTCCTTCGGCGGCAGCGTGAGCCCGAACACCGAAATCATTCCCTGGCCAGCAACGTTAGTCTTGGTCTCGCCCGGAGTCGGCAGATAGAGCGTCTTGCAATGTTCGCAGCGATAGACCTCGGCGTTCTTGCCCCAGGCCTTCTCCGCGTCTCCGCAGGCCAGCTCGACCGCGTCGGTCGTGTAGAACCAACGCTTCAAGTGCCCGCCACAAAACTTTCCTTTTTCGTTTTTCTCGTTACAGGCGCGCTGCCCGGCCTTCTTGATCTTGACCTTGTGGTGGGGAAGCTGCGGAATATTCTGGGAGCCAGACGCGGCCACTTCGCTAGTCGCCAAAGGACGTACCCCTCGTTCGAGCGGCCCAAACGCCGCCGGATTCGGCCCAACGCGGTCATTGTAACTGAAACCGTGAGCACGAAACATCTGCGTCGCAGATGCCTCTGCTAGTCTGTTCCTTTCATTTTCTTATAAGGAACGCATGATCACGATCGTCTCCGGCCTGCCGCGCTCCGGTACTTCTCTCATGATGCAGATGCTGGTTGCCGGAGGGATGACTGCGCTCTCCGACGGCGAGCGCCGGGCCGACACCGACAATCCGCGCGGCTATCTCGAGTGGGAACGGATCAAGCAGCTCCCCAGCGATCCGGCCTGCATCGCCGAAGCGGAAGGCAAAATCGTCAAAGTGATTTCGCGCCTTCTGCTTTCGCTTCCCGCCGGCCACGAATACAGAATCATCTTCATGCAGCGGCCGCTGCCGGAAGTGCTCGCATCGCAAGACGAAATGTTGCGCCGCCGTGGAACCTACAAGGCGGGCGCCGATCCCACCACTATCTCCAATGCGTTTGAGAAACATCTGCGTGAAGTCTACGCGTGGGTCGAGGGCAAGCCGTACGTCAGAACTCTCCGCGTCCAATATCACGACGTGCTAAGCCGGCCGAAAGAGATCAGCCAGCAACTGGCGCAATTCCTGGAGATCGCACTCAATCTAGAAGCAATGGCCCAGCAGGTGGACGCTTCCCTCTACCGCAATCGCTCGAGATAATTCGCCGGGCCGATTAGAACTCGCGCTTCGGCGCGGCCTGGTCGGAAGTCACTCGACCGGTCTCAATCGCCGCTTGGTAATAGTTCTCGCCTTTCACCGGCACGCGCGCCAATCGGCGAAGAATATTGATTTGTCCGACATGCGTTAGAGCGTCGGCGACTGGCCCTTGAAACAATTTTTCGCAGGAGGCATGCAGCGGCTCGCTCGAAGCCAGAAAGTCATCGAACTTCTTGAGCGCTGCGAAAAAGCGCTCGGTTTCCTGTTCCCACGGCAACGGCTTCGAGTCTTGCCACTTCTGCTGACCCTTCGCAATGGACAGCGCCCAGTCCAGCAGATCACCGATATGGGCTAGAATTTGCCCGGGCGTGCGCACGCCCTCACCTGCCTGAAACTCGGCAAATCCTCCCGGAGCAAGACGCACGGCTTTCCCGCCGCGGTAGGCCAGCGTGGCCAGGGTGTGGCGCAGCAATTCCCGCTTGGGATCTGTTGCCGAACTGGAATCAGTGGGATGGGAATTGGTAGTTGTACTCATGGCGACCAGATTACACTGGGTGATCAGGAGACGAAAAGTATGGCGAAGAAAATTCCGCCGGCTGTCCAGCGAACCTCGACCCATGCCAGTTCGGCCACACCCGGTCCGGTGAGCCGGGAGAACGCCGAGCACTATCGCTGGGGAGTGGATTGCGACGCGTGGTATCTGGTCAACGATGACCAACTCAGCGTGATTGAAGAGTTCATGCCTCCCGGCGCGGCCGAGATTCGCCACCACCACGAAAAGGCGCAGCAGTTTTTCTTCATCCTCTCGGGCGAAGTGCTGCTCGAAGTGGAAGGTCAGACCACGCTGCTGGCAGCCGGAAGCGGCATGCGCGTGCTGCCGGGAAAGCGTCATCAGATCCGCAATCCCTCGTCGGTTCCGGTGCGGTTCCTGGTAGTCTCACATCCTCGCAGCCACGGCGACCGAGTCAACGACTAACGAATCCCGCGGTCACCACGAATTTATGTGAGAGTTGTCACGACTCATGTGAGAGCACCCACGAATCGTGCGGCGACGGACGCATTCGTCCGTCTGACCTGGGCGAAGCGCGGCCAAACCGTTACAGTTGCTTCCGCCGAATCACCCCCGCAGCCCGAAACGCCCCGCGCAAGCGCCTCCCCAGGCCCCGCGCGAATTGCATATCCAGAAAACCCTCCATGTTCCACCGAAAGCTCTCACCATATCCATACCACCAGACTTTTTTCATCCCGGGCATACGGTCGATATCCAGATACTTCTTCCTCACCATTTCATCCAGCCCAAAACGCCCGTGGGTGCGACCCACGCCGCTGGCCTTCACGCCGCCGTGCGGAGCTTCACTAATACCGAAGCATGAAATCACATCGTTCACCATGACGGTGCCGGCATGAATGCGCCGCGCCAGCTTTTCGCCGCGCGCGCTGGCACGCGTCCAAAGGCTCGCCGCGAGGCCGTACTCGGAGTCGTTGGCCAGCCGCACCGCCTCGTCGTCGCTGTCGAATGCCATGACCGGCAGCACCGGACCGAAAGTCTCTTCGCGCATGATCCGCATGTCGTGGGTCACGCCAGCCAGCACGGTTGGGGCGTAGAAATTTGCTCCCAGATCCGGCAGCCGCGTGCCGCCGACCAGAACCCGTGCCCCGCGGGCCTTCGCGTCTTCCACATGCGATTCCACGATCCGCACCTGCCGTTCGTGGATCATCGGCCCCACGTCGGTCCGCGAATGCATACCATCACCCACGCGCAACTGACTCGTCTTCTCCGCGCACGCGTTGACAAACGATTGGTACAAACTGCGATGCACGTAGCAACGCTCGACTGACAGGCACGCCTGCCCTGCATTGACGAACGCTCCCCATACCGCCGCGCTCGAAGCCACATCCACGCCGGCGTCGTCGAGCACCAGCATAGGATCTTTCCCGCCCAGTTCAAGCACGACCGGAAGCAGGCGCTCCGCCGCGGCGGTCGCGATCCGCTTGCCCGTCGCAACACTGCCGGTGAACACCAGTTTGTCGATCGGACACCGCAACAGCGCTGCGCCCGCCGGCCCCTCGCCAATGACAACCGGAAACACGTCCTCAGGAACGCCCGAACCGTGCAGCAACTTTGCCAACTCGAGTGCAACCAGCGGCGTCAGTTCGGAAGGCTTCAGCACCACCGCATTGCCCGCCACCAGAGCGGCCAGCGTCTCGGTCGCTGGAATCGAAAATGGATAATTCCACGGTGAGATGATCCCGATCACGCCATGCGGCTCGCGGACTAACCACCCGTTTTTCAGCTTCGTGGCCAGGTTGCCGTGCGGCACTGGTTCGTCGCGCAACAACCGCCAGGCGTTGTCGATCAGAAATCGTGCGGCGTCGAGCACCACCAGCACTTCGGTGACCAGCGACTCCGCGAGCGGCTTGCCGGCTTCGCGCGTGATGGCTTCCGCGATCTCAGACTTGCTCTGATGCAGCTTCCGCTGAAACTCGCGCAGAATAGCGACCCGCCGCCGCAGCCCAAGCTCCTGCCACGCGGCCTGCGCCGCACGAGCCCGCGCCACGGCGGCCTGAACGTCGCCATCGCTCGCGCAGTCGACTTCGCGCAGAACTTCGCCCGTCGCCGGATTCACCGACGTAAGCTGCTTCGCTCCGACTTGTAGATCAGTCGCCATTGAGAAATCCTAAATTCAGAAATCCTAATCTGTAGGAAGGCTCGCGAAAGTCTCTCCTGCTCGGTCCCGACGACAACCTTCAGTACTCGATATCAGTACTCGACATTCACCAGATATAGCCCGCTCGCCGGCGCGGTTGCGCCCGCTGCCGACCGGTTCCGCGCCTCGAGGATGCGCGTGACATCCTCCACTTGCAACGTCCCCTTGCCCACCAGAATGAACGTGCCCACCAGATTCCGCACCATATGGTGCAGAAATCCCGAACCTCGAACTGTATAGACCAACTCGTCCCCCAAACACTCCCACGACGAAGAAAATATCTTCCGCACATTCGATATTGGAGTCCCAGCCGCAATGCCGCCCGCGCCACTGGCCATGTGCGACCGGGTCTCAGACCCGGTCGAGGGCCGCAGGCCGGCGGTTTCTCTCCGGCCCCGCTCGGGATCGACAGCCGCGAACGAAGTGAAATCGTGTTCCCCCACTACCAGTTTCGCGGCCCGCCCCATCGACTCTTCACCCAAGCTGTACGGATAGTGCCACACATACCGCGCCAGAAACGGCGGACAAATCGACTCCCGGTAAATGCGATAGCGATAAGTTTTCGCCCGGGCCGAATGCCGTGCATGAAACTCCGGCGCAGCCTCTGCCACTTCCAGCACGCGCACCGACGCCGGTAAAATATCGTTCAGCGCCCGCAGGAAATTCTCCGTGGGAACGGAAGACTCCGTGACAAATGTCATCACCTGGGCCAGCGCATGCACCCCCGCGTCCGTCCGCCCCGAGCCCTGCGGCAATACCTTTTCCGCCGTGATCCGTCCAATGGCTGAGGCAAGTGTGCCCTGCACCGTGTTGGCGTCGGGCTGCACTTGCCAGCCGGAGAATTCCGCCCCGTCATAGGAGAGAGTTACTTTGAGATTGCGCATCTCGATCTTTCGAGTCCCGCACGCCGGTTGCATCATCCAAGCGATTTCAGGGAGTGCCAGCAAATTTACCAGTTCTTTGAGCGATGCGGCGTGAGTCAAGTCCAGTTCCGGTCAGATATACTGAATGCTTTCCGCAGATCTTCGGCCTCCCGGATGGAAGCTTGCTGCTTTGTCCCAGGAAATACGGTCAGACCAACGCGGGGGACGACAACGAATCGGCCGCAGGACTGGGAAAATTTGTCTTTTTCCCGCTTTCAGGAACCTTCCGCCGGTCATTTGCGTACCAATGCCTGAGCAGGACGTCGGCCTGTGCGGACTGGATTGGGGGGCGGTTTTCAGAAAGCCCAAGTTTTTCGCAACGTTTAAGACCAAGTCTTAGAAGAATGCCTTAATTCAGTTGATTCAGAATCAGTGGTTCAAGATCAGCAAGTTCAAATTCAGTTGGTTCTGAAATGAACCGGTCCACAAATGGAGATGAGTAGATGCCATTCGCACGATTAGCTTCAACCGTCCGGCTCGCCGCTGCTGCCAGCCTATTCGCAACGCTGACTCTCGCGAGCTGGGCCCAGGATGCGCCCGCGGCTCCCGCCCCCCAGAACACGACGGAACCGCAGCCCCTTGCTCCTACACCGAAGAATGCCCCGAATGACCAACCGCTGCCTGTCTTGAACTATGCCAAGCCGGTGTCGCACTTTCCCAACCCGATCGGGCCTTATACCGCCCGGCGCCTGGCGCCACCGAATGTGGCTAACACGGCGCGCATCGACTCGCTGATGCACGATGGCAAACTGTACCTTTCGCTGAACGATGCGATCGCGCTGGCCCTCGAAAACAATCTCGATATCGCCATTGCCCGCTACAACCTGAATATCGCCGACACCGATATTCTGCGCGCCAAAGCCGGCGCTGCCATTCTCGGTGTGCCGAGCGGCATTGTGCAAAACACTCCTGGCGGCGGAGTTGGCGGGCTCGGCGGCCAAGTCGGCTCCGGCACTGGCGGTACCAGCCTCGGCGCTGGCGGCGCGGGCGCGGGCGCGGGCGGATTGAATAGCTCAACGCTCGGCCTTGGATCACTCATCACCAGCTTTGACCCAATCCTCACCGGCACCCTGCAGGAAGATCATTTCAGCCAACAGGCAACCAGTATCTTTCAGGGCGTGCTTCCAGGCTCTAGTCTGGGCCAAAATACCGGTACGGTGAATTTCTCCTACCAGCAAGGTTTCCAGTGGGGCACGAACCTGACGGTGGGGTTCAGCAACACCCGGGCCACGACCAACAGCTTCTTTAGCAGCCTTAGTCCCAGTTTGAACTCGGGTTTCAAGGCCACCATTACTCAGCACCTTCTCCAGGGCTTTGGCTTCGCCGCAAACGATCGCTTTATTCTCATCGCCAAGAATAACCGCGAACTTTCCGACGTGGCTTTTCGTCTTCAGGTTATTACAACGGTGAATCAGATTCAGACGATGTACTGGGATCTGGTTTATGCCTACGAAAACGCGCGCGTCCAGAAAGAATCTTTGGCTTTCGCCGACAAGACTCTCTCTGACACCAAAAAGCAGGTCGAAATCGGCAGCCTGGCGCCCATCGAGGTGGTCCGCGCCCAGAGTACCGTCGCCCAGGACCAGCAAGGCTTGACGATTGCCCTCACCAACCTTCAGCTGCAGCAGTTGCTCATGAAAAACGCGCTCACCCGCACTCTGCGCGATCAGGCTTTGGCCGGAGCGGACGTGATTCCAACTTCCACCATGGAACTTCCGGAGAGCGAACCGGTCCAGCCCATACAGGATCTGATTGCGGACGCGCTACGCCATCGTGCCGATCTGATTGAATCACGCATTACGCTCAACACCACCGCACTCAGCAACAAGGCCGTGCGCAACGCGCTATTGCCCACGCTCGACGCGTTTGCTTATTACGGGGGCGCGGGCGTTGGCGGCTCCCAAAATCCCGCGAACCTTTGCGCAAATCTGGATCCCTCCTTGCAAGGATTCGGATGCGCCACAACTCCCACGCCATCCGTCAGCTATGGTGCCACCTTGAACCAACTCGTCAATTCCACTGCTCCCGACAAAGGGGTTGGCCTGCAGCTCAACGTCCCGTTGCGCAACCGTGCCGCCCAAGCTACCCAGATTCGCTCGGAGCTGGAGTACCAGCAGGCCCAGATGGCACTGCAGCAAACCGAGAATCGCATCAGTATTGAGGTTCGCAACGCCCAGTTCGGAGTGGAACAGAATCGCGCCAGCGTAGACTCCGCCCGGGCTGCGGTGGATTATGCCAAACAGTCGCTCGACGCCGAACAGAAGAAGTATCAATTCGGCACTTCGACCACGACCCTCGTCCTGCAGACTCAAAGCGGGCTGGCTACGGCCGAATCGACTTTGATGTCGGCCATGGCCGCGTACGAAAAGTCTCGGATCGAGTTGGACCGCGCCGTCGGCACCACTCTCGATCACGCCGGCATCAACATCGGCGATGCCGCCAAGGGCCGGGTCAGCGGCTTGCCCAACGTTCCCTACGTTGCGCCGCGCAAGGACTTGCCGTCGATCGCGCCAGCGGCCCAGCAATAGAGGTTAACCGCACGCCGAGCGCCGCCGGTCTTGTTCCACAGCGGCGCTCGGCGTGCGCTGCCGACCGTGGCGCGCCACTTTCGTTTTTCTCCTCACAATTCTTTACAATCCTCCGCGCTTCCCGCGAAACTTATCCCGCTAAGATTGAAGAGACGTAATTTTGCGCCTTTCGTCCAACATTGGGATTACTAAAATTCTGATCCTGAAACCATGCGCCCCCGCTCTCATGCAAGGAGAATATCCATGTTCTTACCGCGCTTAACCGCTTCCGCTCGGCGTTTCAGTTCAATGGTTCGACATTCGACTTGGACCTTCCGCCTGCTGTCACTGGGCTTCGCGTCGATCCTATCCATAGCTTCGGTTCCGGCGTCGCTGTGCGCCCAACAAGCCGCGCCAGCACAGTCTGCGCCCCCCACTGCGCCTCTGCCCGTCCAGACGCAGCCCGTTCATCTGAGGGATTACTCGAATCCGCGCTCGGCATTTCCTCACATTCTGCAACCCTACCGGCCCGAGACGGTCCCCCAGCCGAAGCTGGCCAACTCGGCGCGCATCGACTCGCTCATGCGCGATGGCAAGATTTATCTCTCGATCAACGACGCGGTTGCGCTCGCCCTGGAGAACAATCTCGACATCGACATCGCCCGCTATAACCTGAATATTGCCGACGCCGATCTGCTGCGGGCGAAATCAGGAGCGAGCATTCTCGGCGTCAATACCGGCATCGTGCAGAACACCCCCGGTGGCGGTGTCGGCGGACTCGGCGGAACCGTCGGCTCCGGCACCGGCGGCACTACGATCGCGGCCGGCGGCGCCGGCACCGGCACCAACGGATTGGTCAGTTCGACCCTGGGCATCGGCGCGCCCATCACCGCCTTCGATCCCCTCGTCACCAGTACGCTCCAATTCGACCGGGACGACGCGGAATCAACCAACTTATCCAGCCCCATTCCCGTCGTGACCGAAAACACTTACACCGCCAACTTCGGTTACACGCAGGGCTTCGAGTGGGGTGGCGCGCTCACCGGCGCATTCAACAATACTCACCTCACCAGCAACAACCCGCTCAGCCTGATCACGCCATTCGTCGGATCGAGCTTTCAGTTCCGTTTCACGCAAAATCTGCTGCAGGGTTTTGGATTCCTGCCCAACACGCGATTCATCCGCATTGCCAGGAATAACCGCGAGATTTCCGACGTAGCCTTCCGCCTGCAAATCATCACCACCGTCGACCAAATCGAAAACATGTACTGGGACCTGGTTTACGCTTACGAAAATGTTCGGGTGCAGCAGGAATCCCTGACTTACGCGCAGAAAGCGCTCGACGACTCCAGGCACCAGGCGCAGGTCGGCACCGCGCCGCCCATTCAGGTCGTTAGTTCGGAGAGCACCGTGGCCACCGACCAGCAAAATCTGATTGTGGCCGAAAACAACCTGCAGCTGCAGGCGCTGCTCATGAAAAACGCTCTGAGCCGCAGCATCGAAGACCCGGTGCTGGCTGAAGCCGACGTCGTTCCGACTTCGACCATGCAACTCCCGCAGGCCGAGCCCGTCACTCCCGTCCAGGAAATGATCACTGACGCTCTGCATCATCGTGCTGAACTGGTGGAGTCGCGCATCGATCTGCAGTCCCGCGACATCAACACCAAGGCCGTGCGCAACTCCATGCTGCCCACGCTCGAGGCTTTCGCTTACTATGGCGGGTCCGGCGTGGGCGGAAACATCAACCCAGGCCTGCCGCTGTGCTCTGCCGGAACCACCACTGACTGCTACAGCCCGGGCAACCTGCCGCCGCCGTTCCAGGGAACGACCCCGCCCCCGCCGGTCAGCTACGGCAACGCCTTGAGTCAAATGGTAAATTCCACTGCCCCCGATAAGGGCGTCGGCCTCAGCCTCACCATTCCCCTTCGCAACCGCCTGGCGCAATCCAACCAGGTGCGCGCGGAACTCGAATACCGCCAGGCCCAGGTGCGTGAACTCCAGCTCGAAAATCAGGTGCGGATCGAAGTACGCAACGCGCAATTCGATGTGAAACAGAACCGCGTCTCGGTGCAAGCGGCGCAATCCGCCGTCGATCTGGCACGCCAGACGCTCGATGCCGATCAGCAGAAACTGAAAGTCGGTCTGACCACGACGGTAACAATTCTGCAGGACGCCGCCACGCTCACCAACGGCGAATCGAATCTGGTTTCGGCGAAAGCCGCCTACGAGAAGTCCGTAATCGAACTCGATCGCGCCACCGGATTGCTGCTCGATCACGCCGGCATCAACGTCGCCGACGCCACCCGCGGCCAGGTCACGCATCTGCCCGCCGTGCCCTACGTCACCCCACGTCAGGATGCGGCCCCGGTCGGACCGCCCTCGTCCGCACCTGCGCCGGCTCCGCCGGTACAGCCTGGAGGGCAAATGTAACGCCGGGGTCTCGGCGTCCGACGTGGCGGCATCTCGCCGCCAGGCGCGCGGCGAGGAAAGTTCGTTTTGACATCCGTATCGAATCCCTGCGCACCATCGCCCTGATAAACTACGCCCCGTGCATTTCTCCGTCGTCATCATCACGTTTAACGAAGAAGCCAACCTCGCCCGCACGCTGGCCAGCGTGCAGCCACTGGTCGCCGACGGCAAAGGAGAAATCATCGTGGTTGACTCCGGCTCGACCGACCGCACGGTAGACATCGCAAAATCGTTCGGCGCGAAAGTGTTTGTCGAAGAATGGAAAGGCTTCCCCGCGCAAAAGAACTCAGCGATCGACAAGGCGCAGGGAAAGTGGATCCTGAGCCTCGACGCAGACGAGGAAATCGAAACCGCTCTGCTGGATGAGCTCTCCTTCCTCTTTAAAGGTCCGACAATTACCGATGATTCAAGCATGCGGTTTGAAAGGGCCAAAGCTCTCACCTATCTGTCGACTCGGCAGACGCTACAGCAAATGCGCTCGATGATGAAGGCACAGGGGAACCCAGACTCTTTCCTCGTCGCCATGACCGGATACTTCGTTTCGCGAAAGAACCTGTTTCTTGGCCGATGGATCAAGCATGGCGGCTTCTGGCCCGATCGTAAGCTGAGGTTCTTTCAACGAGGCGCGGCGAGATTTGAAGAGAGGCTCGTGCATGAAGACGCGAAACTGAGCGAAGGTGTGTCAGGGCAACTCAGAAACGCACTCATCCACCACTCCTACCCCACGCTCTCCGACTACATCGAGCACATGAACCGCTACTCGTCGCTGGGCGCGGAGATGGTGGTAGCGAAGGCGAATGGCATAGTCCGGTTCAGCGTGATCAACATCGTCCTGCGGCCGCTGACAACGTTCATCTACAACTACTTCTTCCGCCTCGGCTTCCTCGACGGCCGCGAAGGCCTGCTGCTGCACCTCTACCACGCGGTTTACGTCTCGTGGAAATACGCTAAAGCATGGGAACTGTCGCGCAACTCATCGTGATCATCCAGTTGTCATCCTGAGCACCGGCGAAGCCGATGCGAGGGACCCTACGTCAGCAGAGAGCTGCGATGACGCCGATGGGAATGCCTGTGACTGCATGCGGCTCGGCGGCGCACGTCGGCTGCATTGCAAGGTCCCGATGTCGTAAGGTCCCTCAGAGGGCTGCGCCCTCCTCAGGATGACAGGCGACTTCGTCCACCAAAACTGACCGACCGGTCGCTTCGTGCACATATTCGCGCCTTGCTCCAACGTCCTCACTTCCCTATCATCGAACCAGAACACTGGGTTGATAGGAAAGTTCCGCATGGAAAAGAAGCCGTCTCGTCCGTCCAACCAGCCGCGCGTCGCCGAGAGTCCCGTCGCCGACGTGTTTGAGAACCGCCATCCTTCCGCCGCAGAAAGGAATTGGGCCGAGAAAACGCTGGCGCCTACGCTGGAGAAATCCCCCGAGCGGCCGATTGGCGCGCCCACCGGCGTGAATCTCGACGAACACGGCCACGCCCGCTTCACCACAATCTCCGGCGTCCCCATTCGCCGTCTCTACACGCAAGCCGATCTGCCCACGGACTGGAGCGAAGAGAATTACCTCGGCTATCCCGGCCAACCGCCCTACACACGCGGCATTCACGCCACCGGATATCGCGGCAAGCTTTACACCATGCGGCAGTTCTCCGGCTTCGCGTCACCGGAAGAAACCAACCAGCGCTACAAATATCTGCTCGAACACGGCGGCAGCGGGCTTTCGGTGGCTTTCGACCTTCCGACGCTCATGGGCTACGACTCCGACCATCCCGCAAGCGAAGGTGAAGTCGGCAAGTGCGGCGTCGCCATCGATTCGCTGGAAGACATGGAAATTCTTTTCGGCGGCATCGATCTCGAAAAAACCACTGTCTCGATGACCATCAACTCGCCCGCCTCAGTGCTCTGGGCGATGTATCTCGTGGTCGCGGAAAAACAAGGCGCTGACTGGAAGAAAATCTCCGGCACGCTGCAGAATGACATTCTCAAGGAATACATCGCGCAGAAGGAATACATCTATCCGCCCGCGCAGTCGATGCGATTGGTCATCGACACCTTTGAGTTCGGTTCGAAGTTCACGCCACGGTTCAACACCATTTCCATCAGCGGATATCACATTCGTGAAGCCGGGTCGACTGCCCTGCAGGAACTGGCGTTCACGTTATATGACGGCGTCGAGTACGTGGAGTGGGCGCGCCGCCGCGGGCTCGATGTGGACGAGTTCGGCCCGCGCCTGAGTTTCTTCTTCAACGCGCACAACGACTTTTTCGAAGAGATCGCCAAATACCGCGCCGCCCGGAAGATTTGGGCGCAAGTAATGAAGACCCGTTTCGGCGCGAAGAACGAGCGCACCTGGCTCATGCGTTTCCATACCCAAACCGCGGGAGTATCTTTACCGGCGCAGCAACCCATGAACAACATTGCCCGCGTGGCCATACAGGCGCTCGCGGCAGTCCTCGGCGGAACCCAATCGCTGCACACCGATTCTTACGACGAAGCTCTGGCCCTGCCCACGGAAGAAGCGGCGCGCATCGCGCTGCGCACGCAGCAGATCATCGCCTACGAATCGGGTGTGACGCAGACGGTCGATCCGCTCGGGGGGTCATACTTTTTAGAAAACTTAACGCTGCAAATGGAACGCGGCGCATTCGATTATTTCGGCAAGCTCGACGCCATGGGCGGGATGCTGAAAGCCATCGATCGCGGCTACCCGCAAAAAGAAATTGCTGAGGCGTCTTACCAGTACCAGCGCGCAGTCGAAGCCCGCGAGAAAGTAATCGTCGGCGCCAACGAGTTCGTCATCGCAGAGGAATCGCCGCACATTCTCTACATCGATGAGAGCGTCGCTCGCCAACAAACCGCAAAGCTGAAGACCTTGCGCGCCCGGCGTTCGAATGAGGCAGTTCACCGCGCGCTTGAAGCTTTGAAGAAAGCCGCAGCGCAGGAGCCGAAAGCCGGAACCGGCGGCGACGTGTCCTCCGCCAATACGATGCCCTACATTGTCGATGCCGTCCGCGCCTACGCCACCGTGGGCGAAATCTGCGAAGCCCTGCGCCAGGTGTATGGCACCTATACGGAAGTGAGCGTTACCTAGACCGTTAGCGCGGGCGCTGCGCGCACCTCAGCACAATCAATCCCACCGGCGGTAACCACCGCGCAGTGACCACCGTTCGTTGAATGATTTCGTCTACGTCGTATACATTATCAACTGTCAGGGAATTAATGTTCCCGCACTTCTTGCGCTAAATACTTTCGCCACAATTCTGAGGAGCATTACGTGAAACTGCCTCGTGTCCTGTTGGTCGATGACATGCCGGAGATCCTTGCGGTTTGCGCCGAAGTGCTCAGGCCGCACTGCGACATCGTCGGCACTGCTGCGGACGGAATATCCGCGATCGCAGCCGTTAAAAAGCACGCTCCGGATGTCTTGGTGTTGGACCTTTCAATGCCTGGGCTGAACGGTATTGAAACCGCCAGACTGGTTCGAGCATCCGGCTGCCAGGCAGCGATTGTGTTCCTGAGCGGAAACATGGATTTCATGACCGCCGACACGGACTTCATGAAGATTGCTATGGAAGCCGGCGGCTCGGGATTTGTCGCAAAAAGAGGAATCAACTCAGATCTGCCAGTGGCGATCCGGGAAGCCCTGGCCGGCCGTGTATTCGTCTCGGCTACGCGTCCAGGCTGAAGTAAGGAATCGTTCGCCCGATCATCGCCCCTCACTCTCTGATGGCGCGCGCACGAAAGGCTTGGAGTTACGAATAGAGTTTGATAGGCGCAACCACGCGTGTAATCGTTCCACCGGGGCTGGGCTGGTCGGGCTTGAGGCCGTATTGCATGGCGGAGAACAGGCCGATCAACTGGCCCAGCATTACATCGAGCGCCGGGCGATAATGATCCGGAAAGTAATTGGGGAAGCTATTTGGAAGACCCGCCGCACGATTCAGCGACAAAGAGTAATCCGCCAGCGACGCCATCTCGTCATCGGCACGTGCGCTGACCACCGCGCGCACCCGACCCAAACGCTTGCGATCGATTTCGCGCAGCAGATCAAGTTCGTAGCCGCGCCTGCGCTCGTCGCTCGACAGGAAGGCAACAAAAAGCGTTTCGCTGTCCACGCTCGACATGGGCCCGTGACGCAGCCCGAGCGGCGTTTCCGCCAGAGTGGTTACTTTTCCGGCGCTGAGTTCAACGACCTTCAACGCCGATTCGTCGGCCACGGCTCGCAGTACCCCGGAGCCCACAAAACAGGCGCGCATGCAACCCAGCGCAGTAATCGATGCGGCGGCTTCGGCCGCGGCGGGAAGAAATTCCCGGCCAATCTCGCCCATTCGCGCCACTACCTCGCCGAACTCTGCAAAGTCTTCCAGATGCCCCACGCATTGCCCGGCCAGAACCATGTTGCTGAACGAACTCGTCATCGCCAGCCCGCGGTCGTTGACCGCATCGTCCAGCACCAGGGCCAAAGCGCGATCGGGATACCGCGCGCACAGTTGCGCCATCGGCCCCTGCTGGTTGCAGGTAATCACCAGATGCCGGATCTCGCGATGGCGGTCGAGCGCCTGCTCGAGCAAGGCCACTCCCTCAGGACTCTGCCCCGAACGGGAAAACGAAATCCAGAGATACTCTCGGCCCGGGCGGTGAAATTCCTCAAATTCTGTCAGCAACGTAGTGCTCGGTATGGGCCAGACATCGCAGCCCCAGCGCTCGCGGAGCAGCGGAGCCAGCGCCCGCCCGGTATAGTCCGACGTGCCGGCTCCCACCAAATAGACGGTTGGCGAAGAAGTGCTGCCGCGGCCGATTCCGGCGCGCCGCAAAACATCGTTCAACTCGGCCTGGTGGTCCAGGCAGTGCTGGTAAGTCTTGCTCCATGTGTCCGGCTGCTGCCAGATTTCGCGGGGCGTGTGTTCCAGCCCCCGCTCGGTTCTTTCCTGCTCCGGCAAATCCAAGAGTGCGCGCAACGGGTCGCTCAACTGGGAGGTCTCCTCGATCCCCAAGTCTATTACAATCCGACTCCGTTGAAAAGTAATCGAAAGCAAAAGAAATACGGTTCGGAAGCAAACGTTATAGGCGCGGAAAGCCACTTTGCAGAACACGATTAGCGCGAGCAGTACTTTGAAGTAATACTTTTTCGAAACCAAACCCCACGTTTCAGCAACTAATCAGACTCAGAAGTGTTTCTTCATCTCGAAGGAGACAAACATGAGCCGTGGTTCCCATCCCCTGAGTTCCCTGCTGCTCGCTGTGGCGCTGACTTCGTCGCTGGCAGGAATCGCATGCGAACATCACTACTATCGGGTTTATGATCCGTACTACACCGATTATCACGTGTGGGACAACAACGAGGTCGTTTACTACAATCGCTGGTCCGCTGAAACCCATCGCGACCCGCACCGCGACTTCCGCAAACTGCCTCCCGAGGAGCAGAAGGAATACTGGACCTGGCGCCACAACCACGGCGACCATCACAGTTAAAGATGAAAAGATGAGCCAGGCTCTCAGCGTCTGAGCGCGCTGAGAGCCTGATTCGTAGTCGTGACCCGCGCACCCAGCCGTTCTAGCTCGGCAATCGTTTTCTGCCCATCCTCCGCGTTTAGCGTTTCGATCGCATCCCGCACCACGGCTACGCGCCGTCCCCGTTCCAGCAGGCCTTTGGCGGCGAAGCTTACGCAATATTCTGTTGCCACGCCAAACACCACGAACTCCGCAGCACTTCCCAGGCGCTGCACCAGAGCCTCCGCGTGCCGACTTTCGAAAATGTTCAGGGTCTGTTTTTCCAGAAGGATTTGCTGATATTGGAATAAATTCTCCGGCAATTTCGCGTCCGCTTCGTTGGGCACGCGAACAATTTTTTCAGCAACCGCCTCCGGCACCAGTTCGGCTCCAGCTGTTCCCTTCACGCAGTGAGGAGGAAAGATCTCGAATTCCGGATCGTTCGGAATGTGAAAACATCCATGCGACACCAGAAATACCTCGTCTTGCCGCGCCGCATCAGTCAGCCGCAGGATATTGGGCAGCAACTTCTCCGCGCCCTGCACGTACAGTTTCCCGCCCGGCAACATGAAGTCGGATTGCACGTCTACTTCCCAAAAGATGAAATCTTGCGAAACCATCGAAACTCCGTCAGCCTTCCCAGTTCTGCGGCAATCAGCACTCAGCCATTCTGAACGATTCCCGAACATCCAAAGCCCTAAGCAATACTCATGCAGTATAACCACCTCCGCAGCCCACCATCTATTCCCTGCAATTACATCCGTTGGCTGAATGCTGGGTGCCGAATGCTGAGTGCCTCCCGCCGCTTTACCCCGGAAACAGCCGCCGCATGGTCTCCGCGCGAAAGTCAAAAATCGCCTCCACATCGCGCCTGACAACTATCCGCTGAGCTACGCGTCCGGCCCATCCCAGGGGCAGAGCGTACGTCACCCGATCGCGCATGATCGTGCCTCCGTCGCGCGCCTCGAACCAGTGCTCGTGATTCCACAGCGCGTACGGGCCGGAAAGTTCGCGGTCGACAAATCCGTGCGGAGGATTCCACTCACTGATTTCCGTAGTCCACCGGATCGGAAGCCCGCGCCAGCGCAGCCGGTAACGAATCAACGAACCAGCGGCCAAAGCCTCCGGCGTTTCCACCATGCGGAAGTCGAGCCAGGGCGGCGTAATGACCTGCAAGTTTTCCGGCCGCGAGAAAAAGCGAAACACATCCTCCACCGCTTTCGGCAGCCACTGTTCGCGTTCCAAGAGATAAGTGTGCATGAGTCCTTCGGCGCACGTGGTCGGCCTCTTCTCGGAGAATGGGCCCCTTCTGTGTTCTAATCTCCGCGTTGTAATTCTCGCACGCAGCCAGCGTCCCGGAGAGCTCCATGCTAAACACCCGCTTCATCAAGTTGGCGATCGTATTCATCTTCATCGGTGCGACTCTTATCACTTCCGCACAAGCGCAGTCGCCAGCCCCGACCGCCCCACCCTCCGACCTGGACGCCTACGTCACTTCCTCGATGAAAACTTTCGACGTCCCCGGCATGGCCGTGGCTATTGTGAAGGACGGCAAGGTCGTGGTCGCGAAGGGCTACGGCGTCCGCAAGCTGGGCGATCCCACGCCCGTCGACGAATTCACCCTGTTCGGCATCGGCTCCAACACCAAGGCGTTCACCACGGCGGCACTGGCCACGCTCATCGACGAAGGCAAGCTGTCCTGGGACGATCCCGTCTACCAGCGCCTGCCCGGCTTCGTCATGTACGACCCCTACGTCTCGCATGAAATGACGATTCGCGATCTGCTCACGCACCGCAGCGGCATGGGACTCGGCGAAGGCGATCTGCTCTTCTGGCCGCACTCGACCTATACCCGCGACGAAATCATCTACAAGCTGCGCTTCATGAAACCTGCATCCAGCTTCCGCAGCCACTACGCCTACGACAACTTGCTCTACATGACAGCAGGACAAATCATTCCTGCCGTCACCGGCACTTCGTGGGACGACTATATTCAGCAACGCATTTTCGCGCCGCTCGGCATGACCCATTCGACCGTCACCAACGCCAACATCAAGCCCGGCGACAACGTGGCCTTCCCTCATTCGCGCATGGACGACAAACTGCAAGTCATCCACTTCGAAGTCCTCGACAACGCCGGCCCTGCCGGCTCCATCAATTCCTGCGCCGCCGACATGGCCAAGTGGGTGCAGCTGCAACTCAACCGCGGAAAGCTCACTGACCCTAGTGGTCTCGGAAAAGACGGCCGTCTTTTCACCGAGCAACGCTCCCGAGAAATGTGGACGCCGCAAACTATTCTCCCCATCGGCAACCCTCCGCCAGCTCTCGCCGGACTGAAAGCCAACTTCGCCGACTACGCTCTCGGCTGGATGCTGCGCGATTATCACGGCCGCAAGCTGGTCGGCCACACCGGCGGCGTTGCCGGATTCGTTTCCCGCGTCATGCTCGTGCCCGATGAGAATCTAGGCGTGGTCGTGCTGACCAACGCGGAAGAAAGCGGAGCATTCGATTCCATTCTCTACCATGTACTGGATCACTATTTCCAAGTGCCGCCAACGGACTGGATCTCAGCCTACAAGTCCCTCAAAGATACCGAAGAAAAAGAAGCCGCCGAAGCCATGAAGCAGGCCGAAGGCGCTCGCGCCGCCGACTCCAAGCCTTCGCTCCCGCTCGAAAAATATGCTGGTGTCTACACCGACGCCTGGTACGGGCCAATTAGCATCCGCATGGAAAACGGCGCCCTGGTCATTACCTTCGATCACACGCCCTCTATGATCGGCGACCTGCAGCACTGGCAACACGACACTTTCAAGGCCCACTGGCGCGACCGCACCATAGAAGACGCCTTCGTGACCTTCACCCTGAATCCCGACGGCTCGATCAACAGCGCAAAAATGGCCGCAGTTTCTCCACTGGCAGATTTCAGCTTCGACTATCAGGACCTGTTGCTGAAACCAGCAGAGAAGAAGTAGAGAGTGGGGAGCCAACAAAAACTCTTGTCATTCCGACCCCCGAGCGAATGCGAGGGGCGGAGGAACCTCGGTTTTCGATCAAGACAAAAAACCCTGAATTTTCGATCTCTGAACTTCAACCTTGCCCACCACCGACAACTCGCCCCTTAACCCACAACAGCCTCCCAGCAGCAACCTGCGCCGCGAACTCGGCCTCTTCGACCTTGTCCTCGCGCAAATCCTGCTCGTGATCGTCCCCGACTTTTTCGGCACGGCAGTCAAAGCCGGTCCCGCCCACGTGGTCCTGTGGCTCACGGCTATGCTGCTTTTCTTCATCCCGCTCGCTCTGGTCGTCGCGCATCTCAATCGCCGAATGCCCCTCGAAGGCGGTCTCTACGAATGGGCGCGTCTCGCCTTCAACGATCAGATCGGATTCCTGGTCGCCTGGAATCTGTGGCTCTTCATCATGCTGTATGTCGCCGTCATCGGCCTGGTCACCACCACATTCGTAGGGTATGCGGTGCCTTCGCTGGCCTGGATCGCCGACAACAAGTGGGCCGTGCTCACGGCCTCAGTCATCCTGATCGCTCTGCAAATGCTCCTGGCCGGCATTGGTTTTGCCGTTGGCAAGTGGTTCAACAATGCCGGCAGCATAGCCGTGCTCATCACCGTCGCCGTGCTCGTCGGACTTCCATTGGTAAACGCATGGCACGGAAAACCGACAGCATTGCACCCCCTGCGTCTAGCCGCTCCGCCACTTACACTTTTCACGCTGAGCGTCTTCAGCAAAATGACTTTCGGCGCGCTCAGCGGTTTTGAATACGTCGCTATCTTCGCGGGAGAATCGCGCAACCCCGCCCGCAACATCGGCCGCTCCATCCTCATCACCGCCCCGCTCATCGCGCTGATCTATATCTTCACGACCAGCGCAATCCTGGCCTACGTTTCGCCCGACGCCGTCGACGTCATCGGCCCCATTCCGCAAGCGCTGCGGCTCGGCTTCGGCAACTTCGGCGCGGTAATCGTCCCGGTCGCCATCTTCCTTCTGCTGGCCAACTATCTCTCGACCTTCAGCCTGTATTTCAGCGGCAGCGCCCGCCTGCCCATGGCCGCGGGCTGGGACCACCTTCTGCCTGCGTGGTTCTCGCGCCTGCACGCCCGCTACAAAACGCCCGTGAACTCGATCCTTTTTCTGGGAGGCGCAACTCTCGCCGCCAGCCTCGCCGCCCTGATCGGAGTCGGCGAGCAGGAAGCCTACGAACTTCTCCTCACCTGGGGATTCACCTTCTACGGCATCGCGTATCTGGCGCTGTTCGCCATTCCGCTGCTGGCGCCGAAAGCCAGCGGCATCCGTCCCGGCCTTGTTCTGCGCGTAGCGGCCGCGTCAGGATTTCTAGTCACCTTGCTCTTCGTCGCGCTCTCGATCTTCCCCGTAATCGATGTCGCCAGTTCATGGCGCTACTCGGCGAAGATAGCCGTGGTCGTCGTAGGGGCAAATTTTCTCGGCTGGATGATCTACCGCGCAGGTCAGCGGAAGCGAGATGGAACGATCATCTGAGACTTTTTGCTTCCGGGCAGCCCGTTATCGGTGCACAATCCGCGGCGATAACCACAAGTCTCCTACGCTCACAAGGTGCGCTTACTTCGCGCGAGTGGCGGGTTTGACTTCAGGAACACCGTCCGCGACCACTAAACTTCGTGTGTTCTGCAGGTAAGCGACAACCAGGCGGAGTCCATCGGGCGTGACGTCGAAGGTTTCGGTCTCCATGTCAGGATACGCCGGGACTACCATCTTCGCGGGCGCTCCGGCAGCCGAGGGAAACTCTGCGCGCACGATATCTCCATGTTCGTTATCGATGAAGAGGATAGAGTGTCCATCCCCCGCGAACTTGGCGCGGATTCCCTCCTGGCTGAATTCGACAGGTGTGCCGTCCGACAAGCGCACGACGTGGATCGTGGCACCCAACGCTCCGGTAAGTACGTGATAGAGGGCGTACTGGCCATTGGCGCTGATGTCGGGCCAGGCGACGGTGCCGGGGACGAGCAGCGTGGCCTCGCTGCCATCGGCCCGCATTTTCCATAGTCCGGGGTGCGCAGCTTGCGAGGAAGCGTAAACCACCCATCCCCCGGGCATGGCCACGGGATTCTCGGCATCAGTGCCGTCGTGCGAAATCTGGCGTGGCGCACTGCCGTCCCGGTCCGCCATCCAGATCTCGAAATGCCCGCTGCGATCGGAACTCCAAAGCAGGTTCTTGTTGTCGGAGGTCACGAACGGGTCCCAATCCAAAGCCGGGTGGTCGATCAAGCGGCGCACTGAATTGGTTTTGGTGGAAACCTCCCAGACGTCTGCATTGCCGCTGCGCGACGAAGAAAAGATGACCGACTCTCCGTCGGGGGAATAGTAGGGCTGGCGGTCAATGCTGCTGCCGCGGGTCAGCCATCGCGCCGCCGCGCCAGATGCAGGATCGAGCGGGACTTCCCTCAGATTGCCGCGCGTGGCCACCATGTCATAGATGATGCGGCCCGGCTCCGCTATTTCCACTCGCGAGCCCGGCGCTTGCGTGGAGAACAACGTGCGTGCCTTGCCTGTCTTGACGTCCTGTAACAGGACTCGTCCGGGAGAACCTACGGCGCCGCCCAAGACGCCCGAGACATCGGCGGGCGACTCGGGCACTTCGTAGACAATGTTGCGCCCGTCGCCCGACCACGTGGCGGCAGAGAGTGCGCCGCCGGGCAGGGGACACTCTAGTTCGCGCACACTCTGCCCAGCGAGGTCCAGCAGGGTCACCGTGCGGATCGCCGAGCCCACGGTACCGCCGCGCAGCTCGGTCAGGACGATCGTAGAGCCATCCGGCGACCAGGAGGGCTCCGCCAGATCGCGATCTTCAAAGCGGTGCGCGACTCGCGAAGTTCCGTCGGCGACGGAGGCGGTCCCGGCCTCGGTTGCGATCTTGGGCCCATCGTGTACGACCCGCGTGAACACCAGTTGGCTTCCGTCAGGCGACCAGTTGGCGTCGTCGACATTGTCGAGCAGTTTGCGCGGTTCTCCGCCCAGTGAAGGCACGCGGTAAGCGGCGTGGTCGTGGATGTAGAGCACCCACGCATTGTCGGGTGAAAATCGCGGATGGTAGTCGAGGGGGCCGGGAGTGAGCGCAGTTTCGCTGCCGCTTTCCAGTTGCTTCAGCCAGACGCGGACCTTTCCGTCGCGACCGGAAGTAAAAGCGACGGTGCGCCCGTCGGGCGCAACACTGGGCTCGCGATCGTCGCCGGAAAACGTCAGCGCGTGAAGCCTAACGGATTCGGCATTCGGACGTGGTAGCAGCAAGTCCGTGAGCGCGCCGCCAAGAACTACGCCCGCAAGCGCGAACAACGCTGGATTCATCCACTTCGGGCGCGCAGGCGCAGGCGCAGGCGCGGCTTGTGCGATATACGTCGACGTGGATGCGTCCGACAAGTGGTCGCGCATGCTCTGCAAATCACGCGCCAGATCGCGGGTCGCGGTGTAACGATCATCAGGCTCCTTCGCCAGGCAGCGCTCAATGATCCAGCGCAACGGCGTGGGGGCCTTGGGGTTCGCCTCCGCCAGAGACTGCGGATCATCTTCGATGATGGCGGCCAGAGTCTGCGCCGCACTGGGCCCCTGGAACGCCCTCTTGCCCGCAACCATTTCATAGAGAATCGCGCCCAGCGAAAATATGTCGGAGCGATAATCGACGTCCACGCCGCGTGCCTGTTCGGGCGACATGTAGCCCGCCGTCCCCATCACCATGCCGGGATGCGTGCCCGGCAAAGGCGACGTCATGGTTTGCGTGGAATTATCGAGTGACGGCATCAGCTTGGCCAGGCCGAAGTCCAGGATCTTCACGAAGCCGTCGCGCGTGACCATGATGTTTTCCGGCTTGAGGTCGCGGTGCACAATGCCCGCCGCGTGCGCCTTGGCGAGGCCATCTCCGATTTGCGCGGCGATCTGCAACGTTTTCTTGATAGCGATGGGCCCGGCTTCAAGCAGCGAACGCAGCGTCTTGCCGTCGACAAACTCCATCGCGATGTAGGCCGTTCCGCCATCGCGGCCCACGTCATAAATAGAGATAATGTTGGGATGGTTTAAAGCCGAGGCGGCGCGAGCTTCCTGCTCGAAGCGCCGCAGTCGGTCCGGATCGGAGGCGAACGCCGGGGAAAGAACCTTGATGGCCACCTGGCGACCCAGGCTGCTCTGGGTTGCTCGGTAGACCTCACCCATGCCGCCGGCGCCCAGCGGTGACTGGATTTCATAGGGTCCGAGCTTCGTGCCAGAGGTAAGGGCCATCAGTGCGTGAAATTATAGCCCTGAGCAAGCCGTCGCAGTAAGGCCGACGATTCTGGGTGGGTTGTCGGCCAACCGAACGTTACGCTCGCGCATTCACCGCAGAAACACCCTCCCCGCATCCTCAACCCGCACGCTCGACTTCCGCCGCGCGCCCGTCCCAACGTTGTAAGCCACCAGCACATGATCTTCGATGATCAGAATTTCCTTCTCGTTGATCCAGCCCACCAGCACCGCATGCGGCACGAACGCAACCCGCTCTGGAGACTCCAACATGCGCTTCACTTCCACCGCAGGCAACTCGGCCAGCGCCTTGCGAATCCGCTGGGATTCTTCGGGATTCGCCTGCCCTTCCTGCGCCAGTTGAATGGCTTTATTTTCCTGCGCGGTCGAAACAATGGTCATCGCCACGTATCCCAACTCCGGCGATAGCCGCGCGTTCGAGGTATAGAAACTCACGTCGTAGTCAGGATTTTTGTACGTCGCCTGCTCATCAAACACCGTGATCTTTTTCTCGCCCAACGTCTCTCCGCTCAACACCAGCGTGAGATCGTTACTCTGGTTCGACCATCCGCAGCAGCCAGTATCCGGAATCGCCTCGACGATCGCTCCCCCATCTGCGGTCGCGTCCAGCACGCGCTGCAAAGGTTCGCTTAACGCCTCGGCCGACCACTTTCCGCCCTTTTCTCGATAGCGCGCGCTCGCTTTGTAAACCGGGGCCGTCTGTCCCGTGACAAACTGCGTCATCAGGAAAAACTTGTCTACACCAGTGTCCGGCGCCCACACCACCCCGTATGGGCAACTCTCATCGCACGTCCCGGTCGGACATTTGCAGTCCGGAAACTTTGACGTGGCCAGATCTTCCCGTTCCGCGCCGCTCAGATCAGTCCGCCAGGCCTGCCATGTCGTGGCGGTCGAAAGCGATACATCTTCCCGCTGCAGCCGCCGCGCCTGATTCGCCGACCAAAACAAATGCCCACCGTCCGCCGCCGCTGAAAGATAAGCCACGGCAGCCGACTCCGTAACCGCCTGATTCGATCCTGTGGTGGTAACCTCGCGCTTCACATCCTGGTCGATCGTGGTAGCGGCGCTGGTCCCGGCGGGCGTGGTCGCAGCGCGCCCATTCCAAAACCACACCTTGTGCGCCGACTCCGCATCTTCCTCGGAAAGCGGCAGCGAGACAGGTGCTTCATACAGAATTTGCCCCGCTCGGTTGACCAAAATGTTCCCCGGCGACTCGACCGCTTCGGCGGGCACCTTGATTATCTGCTTCACCGCAAACGTCGCCGGATCGTATTCGACCATCTCTCCCGGCGGGCGCAGCACCCACAACCGTTTCGCTTGCCCCAGCAGCGGCGCCGTCATCAGCAATAGACCGATCATCACGAGCAATATTTTCCGCATGATTTTCCTCAGACCCTTGCCTCCGCTTTTCCGGACAAGACTGGCCTCGCTGTCCGGATTGCCGCCGGAAGTGTTAGGCTACACGATCCTAAGGGCCAATGGAGACGGCCGGACCCCGGGGGCGAAAGCGGCAGGCTTCCCTTATAATGACCGGGGTCCAACACAGTTTTCGATTCAGATCGACGTTCGTCGCACCAGTTTGTCACACCAGTTTCCGGCCACGCATTCGCTCTTCAATTTATATCTATGGCAGTTGACGTCAAAACCCTCAAGCCCGGAATCGAAGCCGCTAGCCTGACTGACATCGGCCGCCAGCGCACCAATAACGAGGACTCCCATCTCTACTGGGAGCCCGATTCCGACGAAGACTTCCGCCGCAAGGGTCGCCTCGCCGTAGTTGCCGACGGCATGGGAGGTTACGAGGGTGGACAAGAAGCCAGTCGCCTCGCGGTAGAGACCGTGCGCAGCGTCTACGACAACGCTTTCGGCGCAAATCCGCAGGATACTCTGATCGAGGCTTTCCAATCCGCTCATCAGAACATTCAACGTTTTGCCGTCGAGCATCCGCAGTTCTACGGCATGGGAACCACCTGCACCGCACTCTCCATTGTCGAGCGCCAGCTTTATTTTGCCCATGTCGGCGACAGCCGCCTCTACCTGATTCGCGGCGAAAACATCACCCGCCTGACCCGCGATCATTCCTATGTTGGCCGGCTGGTCGAGAGCGGTATTGTGCGCTCCGAAGATGCCGAGTCGCATCCGCAGCGCCACATTCTTACCGCTGCCCTCGGTTCCGGTCGCGACGTTACTCCACACATTCCCGAGCATCCTGTCCCACTAGAAGCGGGTGACACTCTTCTTCTGTGTACCGACGGTCTCTGGGGCCTGGTCGGCGACGCGGAGCTTAGCGGTGTCGTGCAAACCAACCCTCCGGCCGAGGCCTGTCAGAAGCTGGTGACCCTGGCGCTGGAACGCGGTGGTCCCGACAACATTACCGCGACGGTCCTGCGTCTCTCGGCGTGACTTTTCCAGCAGAGATCTCAGTCCCACGCGACGCCCACGCAGTTTGTTCGAACGTGTGCAGGATCCTGCAAGGACGGCGATGTTTCCCACCCTGTGGGGAACTTTTCCCGTCTCGCAACTGCAATCGTCTGCACATCGCATTCTCGGGCTTTTTCCGGGCCGCAGCTAACCTATTGACTTCAAAGGCGTAACTTCCCCTCCACTTTTTTTGCCATTGGAATACCACTTGCATAGCCATCCATGATAATAATGTCTATTAGCTAGATCGGGTTTATGGAGTCGCCAAATGAAGATCTCACAAAAAGGACTGTACGCTTTGCAGGCCATGATGATGCTGGCCCGTCATCATCGCCAGGGCGCCATCAAGATCCGCGACATCGCCTACGAAGAGGTGCTGCCCGAGAAGTTTCTGGAACTGATCCTGCTCGAACTCAAGAATGCCCGGATGGTCGAGAGCGTGCGCGGCGCCAAAGGCGGCTACCAGTTGCGCCGTGATCCCGCTGATATCCATCTCAGCGAGATCATGCGCCTGATTGACGGCCCACTGGCGCCCTTCGGCGACGCCGAGCAGTTGCGCGAACTTATCCACCGGGACATCCCGCACCGCGCCCTGTATCAGGTTTTCCTCGACGTCCGCGACGCGGCCGCCCGCATCCTCGACCACACGACTCTGGCAGACTTGATCTCTCAACGCGTATCGCGGTCCGGCAAGCACGACAAACGCCAGAAAGACCAGAAGGAAGACCACAAGAGGGACCATAAGAAAGATACCGCCAGCATCCTCCCCATGGTCGTCGGAGGCCACAAGAGTGAGTAGACACAGACAGTAGGGATGTTATGTCGCCGAATGTTTAGTTGGGCGTTGACGCTTCCCCAGGGACTATCCGAGCCAATTCCCCGCGAACCAGAAATTCATCGTCCTTTAATGAAAAAGGCGCTGGCCTTCGCTAGTATCGGCAGATATCCCGAGTACGTTTATTGTAATGATTTTGTAAATCCGGCTGGCGCAGTGAATTGCCCAGAAGGCCAGCCGGAAAAAAGGAGAGCCGTGCCTCCAACCAGGGGCTGTGGTCTCTCGTTGTTTTTCCCAATGAAGTAGCAGTGCGAAACAAAACTCAACGAAGGAGAGTTACTTTCATGAAACTCAACCAGAACCTGTTTCTTACGGCCCTTACGCTGGCGGCATTAACCGCGGGCGCGTGGGCACAAACTGAGACGGCGTCGAATACAGTTCCTGTGAAAAATCCGGCGGCGGCCGTTCCCGCCGCGGCGCCAGCTCCGCCAACCGTGACCGGCGCTGATGTTCAGGCCCTGAAAGACGCTCTGGCCGCACAACAACTGCAGATTCAGCAACTGACCCAGCAACTGCAGCGTCAAGCAGCCTGGCAGGAAGCCCAGCAACCCGCTGCGTCAAATCCGTCGACTGCCGCACCTGCTCAAACCACGCCACCGCAGCAGATCGCCGCGCTTAATAGTGGCATCGGCAGCAGCACTAGCAGCAGTGCTGGCGAGCCTCAGCAAACCACAACCACCACCGTCACCGTCCTAGAGGGCCCGCCCTCCACCAACCCTATGGAAGGCCCGATTTCGATCCATTTCAAGGGCATCACCATTACGCCCGGCGGCTTCGTCGAAGCCGCGTTCGTGCGCCGGTCGCGAGCCCTTGGAGCGGACCTGCCGACGCCCTTCAATTCACTCACTATGCCGGGCGCTTCGCAAAGCAAGGTATCGGAGTTTTTCGGTTCCGCACGCCAGAGCCGGCCTACGGTCTACGTCAGCGGCCGTATAAAGAACGTCGCGTTCTCCAGCTATGTGTCGGCCGACTTTCTCTCTGCCGGAGTCACCTCCAGCGCCACCCAAACCAACAGCTACACGCTTCGTCTGCGGCAAGCGTGGGGCCAAGCCAAGTGGGATAACGGCTGGAGCATCCTCGGCGGCCAGATGTGGAGTTTGCTCACGGAATCCAAGGCCTCGATCGCTCCCAGCGATGACACCGGCAGAGTCAACGATGCCCGGCCCGCGACCATCGACCCGGGTTATAACGTTGGGTTCACGTTCGCGCGCCAGTATGGAATTCGCGTGACCAAAGCGTTCGGCCCCAAAGTGGCGGTCGCCGTGTCCATGGAAAACTCAGAAGCCACCCTCACCACCCACGGTAATGCCGACAATTTCCTCGTCGGCGAAGCTGGGGCCAGCAACAGCTACAACACCACCTCCAATTACTCGTTCAATCCTTCTCCCGACGTCGTTGCCAAGCTGGCCTTCGATCCCGGTTTCGGACACTATGAGGTGTTCGGCGTCTATGACCGTTTCCGCAGTCGCGTCTTCCCTTGCCAGGAGACCGTAAACAATGGCGCAACACCTCCGGTGATTACCACGGTGTCGCCGAACTGCCCGTCCCTGGCCGATGGCGGTACGGCCGCAGCGGCCTATAACAATGCCAAGAACGGTGGCGGTTTCGGCGCCAACGCCCGCTGGACCTTCGCCGACAAGCACGTCGTTTTCGGTCTGCATGGCTTTGGCGGCAGCGGCATCGGCCGTTACGGCGCAGCCCAGCTCGCCGATACTTCGGTGAACGGCAACGGAACCCTCCACCTCGTGAAGGACCTCCAGGGCCTGGTCACACTCGAGTACCACGCGAAGAAGCTCGATCTCTACACCTACGGCGGCTCCGAATACGCTGCCCGCACGGCGAGCTGGGATCCGTTGGGGAAGAATGGCGACGGCGCTGCCGTTGGCTACGGCGCACCCAAGTTCTCCAACTACGGCTGCTACACGGAAACCGTTCCCACCGCAAACAGCGGATTCGCTCCTGGCTCTCTCGCCAATTGCACGGGTGACACGCGTGCCATCATTGAAGGTACCGCCGGCTTCTGGTACAGCGTCTACTCGGGGAAGGAAGGCCGCTTCCGCGTCGGGGCGCAATACTCGTACGTGACTCGGGAAACGTGGTCTGGTGTTGGCTTCACGGGAGGAGGCGGAACCTCGCCTTCTGGCCTGGACAACATGATCTACACCTCGTTCCGATACTACCTGCCGTAGGGCCTGCTGCTTAGGGCATGGCTTTGGTTGAAAGGGCGCGGCGTTCGGCCGCGCCCGTCAACCGCAATCGCAGGCCTTTCAGCAACCCGCTTAGCCGCTGAGGAAAATTCGACCTTGCGGACTCAACCTTGCGGAAGAGTCTTCCCCAGCGTGCTGTCAACTTTCTGAGGGGCGCCTTCCCTTCAGAATCGCCGCCGGTTCGGTTTTGGCACTCTCCTTTTCCGGGCCGGCGGTGTTAACCAACCAGCGCCATGCGGCGCCGCGTTCCTTGAGAGAAGGGCTTATGCCAACCAAAACTAATCGCGAGGGCTTCAAACTCTCGCTCGACACCTGGGCCGTGATTCTTGCCCTGGGACTCGCGCTCGCGGTCCGCGCGAACCTGTTCGGCAAAATCCCGTGGTAGCTTTGTGCTTCTCAGGAGACATGTCATGGCAACTTCGATCGCAGCGTCGCCTGTCGGGTCCGACAAGGCTCCGCTAAACATTCTGCGACTCATTCCCGGCGTTATCTTACTGGCCGTGATCGGCTACGCCGGAAAGTTTCTGGAGAAATTCCTCAACACCTACGCGAAGACCCACCACTGGACGTTTCCCAACATCGAGTATGTGCTCTGGGCCATTGTGATTGGCCTCATCATCTCGAACCTTCTCAGTGTGCCCAAGATACTTCAGCCCGGAATCGACACTTACGAATTCTGGCTCAAGGTCGGAATCGTGTTGCTGGGCTCGCGATTTGTGCTGGCCGACATGCTGAAACTCGGCGGCATCAGTCTGGCTCTGGTAATCGTCGAGATTACTCTATCCCTGCTGCTCATGCACGCGCTGGGCCGTGCCTTCCATCTGACTCCGAAACTTACCAGTTTGCTGGCCGTGGGTTCGTCGATTTGCGGCGTCTCCGCAATCATCGCCGCCAAAGGCGCAATTGATGCCGACGACGAAGACTCCACCTTTGCCATTGCGGCCATCCTCGCGCTGGGAGCGCTCGCCCTGTTTACTTTCCCGTTAATCGGCCACAGTCTCCACTTGAGCGATACTGTCTTCGGCCTCTGGTCGGGTTTAGGAGTCGACAATACCGCCGAAGCTACGGCCACCGGCGCACTCTATTCCGACGCCGCGGGCAAGGTCGCCGTGCTCGCCAAAACCGCGCGCAATGCGATGATCGGGTTCGTCGTGCTGGGTTATGCGATCTATTGGGCCAAGCGCGGACAAGCCTCCACTGTCGGCAACAAAGCTGCGTTCCTATGGAACAAGTTTCCCAAGTTCGTACTTGGATTCCTCATCATGTCGTTGCTGGTGAGCTTTCATGCCTTCAACAAAGATCAGGTCACCTCGCTGGCGAACCTGTCGAGATGGGCCTTCCTGCTGACGTTTGCAGGGGTAGGTCTGCGCACGAACTTCCGCCAGATGTCAAAGCAAGGCTTGCGTCCGTTTGTGGTGGGAGCTCTCGGTGAAGTGCTGATCGCCGCACTCACGTTTGCATTGGTCCTGGGGGCGAATCGGATCTGGGGCTTGTGATTCCGTAGGGTGGAAGCGACGCAGCGATA
>JBEKRY010000030.1:0-29018 GCA_049517555.1 Candidatus Sulfotelmatobacter sp.
GAGAAATTCCCATACTTCGCGTCGTCATAGGCGCGCTCCATGTACTCGACGGAAGGCGAGATTGAAATCGCGCCGCGCAGGTGCGCGCCCGGTCCGGGCATGCATTTGAAGTTCGGCAGCCCGCTCAGCGCCATATTCACCTTGCCGGAAGAGCCGCGATACTTGAAGCGGTTGACGTCTTCCAGAAAATCTGTGGGAAGATGCTCGGCGCCCATGAACTTGGTGAACGTCATACGCGGATCGACGCTGGAAGAAACAACTTCTGCGTAAATCTCGTCGCCGTTAGCGAGCACGACGCCTTTGGCTTTGCCATTCTTGATGATGATCTGCGAAATCGCCGCCTTGGTGCGAATCTCCACTCCAGCCTCGCGAGCCGCGTCGGCAATCGCATTCGAAATCGCCCCCGTGCCTCCGCGCGCGAATCCCCAGGCGCGGAAGGCTCCGTCGATCTCTCCCATGTAGTGATGCAGCAGCACGTAGGCGGTTCCCGGAGAGCGCACGCCGAGGAATGTTCCAATAATTCCGGAGGCGGACATCGTTGCCTTGAGCACGTCGGTTTCAAACCATTGATCGAGAAAATCAATGGCAGACATGGTCATGAGCTGAACCTGATTGTATTTGTCGTAGCTCGACATGCCCTGAAAGCGGCGACCGATGAACAATAGCTTCATCAATTCGCGCGGGTCCAGCGTGGTCGGGTCAGGCGGCACCATGCTCAGGATCGGCTTCACGAAGCGGCACATGGCCTGCATCGCCTTACCGAATTCGTCGTACGCTTCGGCATCGACGCGCGAGTGGCGAGCGATTTCGCGATGAGTCTTGCCATGATCGTTCACGCGCCACAGATAATCGCCGCTGGGCATGGGCGTGAACGTGCCGTCGAGCGGAAGAATCTCCAGGCCGTGGCGGGGAAGATCGAGGTCGCGAATAATCTCCGGCCGCAGCAGCGACACCACATAGGAGCAGACCGAGAACTTGAATCCCGGCACAATTTCTTCGGTGCAGGCCGCTCCGCCGAGCACGTGACGGCGCTCGAGAACCAGCACCTTCTTGCCTGCGCGCTGCAGGTACGCAGCATTGACCAGGCCGTTGTGGCCGCCGCCGATCACGATTACGTCGTATTTCGATCCGCTCGATGCTGCCATGTTTGCCTCTAATCCTCAGGTCGGAATCGCCCGGATTCTAGCAGGTGCGACTCCTGGCATTTTGATGGAATCTGTCAGGGATGCAGAAATGCAGTGCGCGGGATAGGCCGGTCAGAGTCCGGCGGGAAGCGCCGTCCAGGTGCGAAGCGCGCTCGACAAATTAGGCAGGATCACAGGCATAAGTACTCACCGAGTGAACTGACATTCTAATCGAGAATGCCGATTTTGTCCCCGTCGATCACCCGTCGATCATCGCGGGAGCTGGCTGACCAACGCACGTAATTGGAGTATCGTTACAGTGCGTATGAGCCGTCCCCAACAGGAGTCGCCGACCCACAGCCCGCTGATCTGGCTGGCCGGTGTGATTCTGATTCTCTATTTCGCGCGCGACGTTCTCGTTCCGCTCGCACTGGCGCTGACGCTGAACTTCCTGCTGGCGCCCATGGTGATGTGGTTGCAGCGGCGGCGAATGCCTCGCGGGTTGGCTGTGGCGGTGGTCATGCTGCTCACCAGTGCGGCGGTGGTGGGAATGAGTTGGGTCGTCGCCGACCAGCTGTTGCAGGTGGCGAGCGATCTGCCCAAGTATCGTCTGAATATTCACGAAAAGATCGATGCCCTGCATTTGGCGCCGGAAAGCGCGTGGGGTAGGGCGGCCGTGAGCTTCAAGGATATGGACCAGGAGTTTCTTGAGCCGCAAGTGGCTCCGGCCTCCCCAGGGGCCGCTCCAAGTGCTTCGCCGCCACCGGCTGGATTACCGCAGGCTGGATTACACCCGGGTCAAGCAGTGGTTCCGGTGCAAGTCGTAACGCTTCCGGCGAACGGAATACAGTATCTCGGTCAGATGCTGAGCCCGCTGCTCAAGCCTCTGGGGACTGCCGGCATGGTGCTGATTTTCACCGTGTTTATTCTGATCGCGCAGGAGGATCTACGCGACCGGTTCCTCCGTCTCGCGGGCGTTGGCCAACTGCATGCCATGACGCTGGCGCTGGACGATGCGGCGCAACGCATCAGCCGCTACCTCAGCATGCAATTGCTGGTGAACGCCTGCTACGGGCTGTGTTTCGGAGTCGGCGTATTCTTCATCGGAATTCCCAACGCGCTGCTATGGGGCGTTATCGCGGGGCTCTTCCGGATTGTCCCTTACGTGGGCGGGCTGGCGGCGACGGCGTTTCCGTTCGTCCTGGCGCTCTCCATCTTTCACGGATGGGGACCCCCTCTGATGGTGGTTGCGCTGTTCGCGGTTCTCGATTTGATCGCCTCCAATGTCGTGGAGCCCTGGTTATACGGTGCGCGTACCGGGATCTCCTCGCTTGCACTGCTGGTCACCACCGTCTTCTGGACCATGCTCTGGGGCTGGGCTGGGCTGGTGCTGGCCGTTCCCCTGACCGTTTGCGTCATCGTGCTAGGGCGCTATGTACCGCGCATGTCCTTTCTTCACGTTCTGCTCGGGGACGAGACCGCCCTTTCTGTGGAGGCACAGTTTTATCAGCGCCTTCTTGCCCTCGACCAGGACGATGCCCGCAGCATCGCCTTCAATTTCTTGAAATCGCACTCGCTGATGAGCCTCTATGACCAGGTTTTGATTCCCGCCCTGGCCCTGGCCGAGCAAGACCGCCACAAGGGAGCCCTCGGCGGAACACGCGAGTCTTTCCTGTTTCTCAGCGTCAGCGAGATCGTTTCCGAGTTGGCGCTTCACCAGCCCGGGGAGACCTCGACAAAACCGCGCCGGCTCCTGGCCCGCTGGAGGGCGAACCGGCCGCCCGCTACGCCTACGGCCCGCCACGCCGAGCCCTTGCCTTCCACGACCCGTATTTTCTGTCTAGCCGCCAGCGACCAGGCGGACGAGATCACTTCCTCCATGCTGGCGCAACTGCTCGAACGCGGCGGCCACGGCGTACTTTCTCTGCCGGTGGGATCGCCCTTCGAGGAAATCATGCAGAACCTCCCGCTTGAGCCGCAAGATGTCGTTTGCGTGTCCGCGTTGCCACCCTTCGCGTTTGCGCAGGCCGCGGTGTTGTGCCAGCGCGTCCGGTTGCATTTGCCGGAGGTCAAGATTCTGGCGGGCATCTGGGGAGTTTCTGGTGATCTCGAAGAGGCCAAGGCACGCTTCGGCGGCGCGCCACCCGACGCCGTCGTCGGTTCGCTGGGCCAAGCGGTCGAGCAGATCGGTGCCTGGCGCGTCCAATCCCCTGAACCGCCCGTCACTGCGGCCGTGCAGCAAAGCAATCACCCTGATTTTTAAGAATCCGTTTTTTCAGAGTCAGGTTTTTCAGAATCCGGTTTTGTCAGAATCGTGACCGGGACGAAACCTGAAGTCCTTTGTCTGGTGTCTTGCCGCTTTCCGGCTGCCTGCATATAATCCCGGTTCGGCTAGAATGGTTTGACGAGGCTACTAACTTGCCCATTGGAACCGCATTTCACGAGAGAACGTTTCCGCTCTGCCACAGCCTGAACTACCGCGAGTGGTCGGGCTACTACACGGTGAGCGTATACGAAGTTCACCACGAGCATGAGTACAACGCGATTCGCGACGCGGCCGCGCTCATCGACATTTCGCCGCTATACAAGTATCTGATCACTGGGAAAGACGCGACGCGCCTGGTGAACCGCGTGATTACGCGCGACATCAATAAAGTCAAAGTGGGGCAGGTGATTTATTGCTGCTGGTGCGATGAAGAGGGCAAGGTCATCGACGACGGAACGATCTCGCGCCTGGAAGAAAACGTCTATCGCTGGACGGCTGCCGATCCGAGCCTGCGCTGGTTTCGCCAGAACGGCTTGAACATGGACGTGCAGGTCGAGGATATTTCAGAGGAAGTCGCGGCGCTCGCCCTACAGGGGCCCACTTCAGGCAAGCTGCTCAAAGCGGTTGCCGAAGCCGATGTCGCCAATCTGAAATATTTTCGCGTCACTCGGGGGAAGATCGCGGGAGTTCCCGTCGACATTTCGCGAACCGGCTACACTGGCGACCTCGGCTACGAAATCTGGATTCCGCTGAACAACGCTGCCGACGCGGTGAAAGTTTGGGATGCGCTGGCGGAGACGGGCAAGCAGTTCGATCTGCATGCCGCGGGTATGCTTGCGCTCGATGTTTCGCGCGTCGAAGCCGGGCTGCTGCTGATCGAAGTTGATTACACGAGTTCGAAGAAGGCGCTGATCCCGTCGCAGAAGTTCTCGCCCTACGAGTTGGGGTTCGGGAAGATGGTTCACCTCGACAAAGAAAACTTCATCGGCAAGCGCGCGCTGGAGCAGGACGCGAAGAATGGCGTGCCCCGGCAACTTGTCGGCCTCGAAGTGGATTGGACCGATATCGAGCAGCTTTATGATCGCTACGGACTCACTCCGGCTGCCCCTGCACAGGCTTCGCGTGTCGCAGTCCCCGTGTACTCGGGCGACAAGCAGGCCGGCAAGGCGACGACGACGAGTTGGTCGCCGGTCCTGAAAAAGCTGGTCGCGCTGGCCAGCGTCGAAACGGAGTATGCCAAGCCCGGAACGCAACTGCAGATGGAGATTACGATCGAGGCGATGCGGCTCAAGACGAACGTCAAGGTGACGAACTTGCCGTTCTTCAATCCTCCGAGGAAGACCGCGACGCCGGTATAGATTGCGTAGAGGCGGACGCATTCGTCCGCCAGCTATTCGAGGCGACCCGGCTCCGGATGAATGCGTCCGGAGCTACGTGGGTCGGCTAGCTCGCGCGTGGCTCGGTGCTTTCCTGCCATGTAAAGCCAGGCCCCAATCACCACCAGCGCTCCCGTTCCGCCGACAATCTTGAACAGCGCCAGCGGCTTGTTCGGTTCATCCGGCTGCGGAATCAGCGACAGCGCAATCGTTAGCGTGGTCGTCAGAAATCCTACAGTCGCCACCAACTTCGCCACCGTTTTTCCTCCCGGCACATGGATCACGTCGGGTCCAGTCGGCTCGCGCTGCAGTTTGATCATCGATGCGAACAAGTACAAGTAGGGAATGAAATAGGTAATCACACCCATACTGACCAGAACATCGTAAGCGCCCTTCACGCTGGTGCCCGCCTGCCCCAGAAAAATGAATACGACGCCGAGGAAGAACTGCGTCAGAAGAGCGACCCACGGAGTTTTCCATCGCGGGTGCAGTGCCCCAAACGCCGGCGGCAGAAAGCGATCCAGCCCAGCGACGAAAGGGAGGCGAGCTACCGCTGCGAGATAGGCCCCGGCCGCGCCAATGTTGCTCAGCGCAATCAGAAATGCGGCAAGAGGCAATATGCCTGGATATCCCACACGCGTCGCGGTCTTTGACACGGCCTGCACCAGGCCCTGCAGACTGTTGACTTCAGTCGATGGCAGCGCGAGTAGTACGCAAACTGTTCCCAGGATGTAGCAAACCGTCACCGTGACGCCGCCGGATAGCAGCGCCAGAGGAATGGTGCGGCGCGCGTTCTTGATTTCTTCTCCCATGAAGGAAGCGGTTTCACAGCCTCCGAAGGCGAATGTCAGCACTGACCAAAAGATCAGATCGTTGATGTGCGTGCTGGGAGTCATGGAATGCAGCGTGAATGACGTTGCCGATCCAAAGCGATGCCAAGCTATAAATCCCATGACGACGACGATGCCCACCGGAATCCACATGGCGAGCGCTCCGACGTTGTGCAGCCACTTGCCCACGTCGAGTCCGAGGATATTCATCACCGTGGCCGCGCTCAGCGTAAGCAGCGAGAAAACGATGTAAAACGACGCATTGCCGGAAAGGTGTTGCCAGCTTGCCTGCCTTATGAAAAGCACGTTGCTGGCGGCGAAGTAGAGCACGGCGGGGAAGTAAGGCAGATTGCTCGTCCAGTAAGTCCACGCGGCCATGAAGCCGGAAAAGTCTCCGAAGGCGCGCTTGCTCCAAACGTAGAGTCCGCCTTCGTTCGGGTAGCGCGACGAAAGCTCGAGCACCGAGAGCGCGAGCGGAGTGTAGAAGCACAGCCAAGCACCAACCCAGACGACGATGGAGCTCGGTCCCGCGGCCGCGGCCGTTGCGATCCACCGCAGGCTGATGCCAGTGATGACGTAGAACAAAAGCAGGTCGCGGAAGCCCATCACCTGCCGCGGGCGATTGGGATCTTCGGCATCGGCGATGGAAACACCGGGCTTGAGGAAACTAGCCTTGTCCGCTGGCTGCTTCGGTATGGATTCTGCCAATGGCGTGTCCCGGGGTCAGGTTGGCGCTAGCAAGAACAGATCTGACAAGAAGAAGAGGAATAACACCGCCGGGCGCGCGGAGCAAGCCGAAAGTCGGGGGTCGGCCTGGCACACTACAGATCGGGGGATGCGGCAGACGACTGTTTCCGGCTGCTGCGCTTCCAATACAAATATCCGGGTACGCCGATGAGCACAATCGCCATGCTCCAGAAGCTTTCCATGGGACGCCGGATGGTAGTGTTCAGAATCCACGCTACCCCGATCAGCACATAGATTGCGGGCAGCCACGGATATCCCGCGCAGCGGTAAGGCCGTGGAATTTCCGGACGTTTCCAGCGCAGCCAGAACAGGGCGATCACGGTCAGCGTGTACGAGAACACCATGCCGTAGATCACGTAGGTATAAAGTTGGTCGTAGCGTCCGCTGAGAGTGAGGGCCGCCGCCCAGACGCCTTGGCCAATCAGGCTGAACGCAGGTGTTCGCCACTTGGGATGGATCACCGCCATGCGCTTGAAGAAGACGCCGTCCTGCGCCATGGCCATATAAACGCGCGCGCCAGAGAGCGTGCACGTGGCCGCAGCGCTGAAACAGGAAATCGCAATCATCAGCGAGAGCCACACCGCCGCCCGCGGAGAAAACAGCGCTGCGGCCGCCGCGTGCGCGATGGTTTCGTGCTCGGCAATCTCTTTCAAGGGCAACGCGTACACGTAGGTCAGATTCATCGCGATGTAGATCGCAGCCACGACCAGAACCCCCAACACCATGGCCAACGGGACGTTCCTTCGCGGGTTTTTCACTTCGCCGGCGACCCATGTGATGTAGACCCATCCATCGTAGGCCCAGTACACGGCGATCAAACCCACGCCCAGCGCGGAGATCAGTTGCGCCGGGCCGAGTCCCAAGGTCAGGCCGACGCCGTGCGAATGAAAGTTTGCCCAGTTGCCTTTGCCGATGGCGAATCCCAACACAACGAATGCGGCCATGGCTGTGAACTTCGTCCAGGTAGAAACGTTCTGTAGCAGCGCGCCCCAGCGGAGTCCCACGACGTTCACATAAGTCAGAACAGCGATCATCAGCAGTCCCAGCAGATGCGCCCGCGTGACCGCGACTCCGGAGATGGCCATTACGATGTGATCTTGCGATACGACCGGAAAGACTTGCCCAAGGTAGGCGGCTGACGCCACCGAAAGCGCGGCGATGCTTCCGCCATTCGCTACGCTGAACAGCATCCAGCCATAGAGAAACGCGACGAGATCGCCGTAGGCTTCGCGCAGATAGATGTATTGTCCGCCGGAGTCGGGGAACATGGACCCAAGCTCGGCAAACGCGAAACAGGCACTGAGCGAGATCAGCGCGCCCAGCACCCACACCAGCAGAAAGAGCATGGGCTGCGGCAACGGCCCGGCAATATCTTTCGCGGTGAGAAAAATCGACGAGCCGATGATGCCGCTGACCAGCAGCAACACCGAATCAAGCAACCCAAGGCCACGCACCAGCGTTGGCTTTGAGTCAGGCTCCTTGGAACCGGCGGCTGAACCGGATAAGGCAGCGTCGCGGGCGGGCAAGTCCGGAGTGGGCTCCATTATCCGATTCCGAGTTCATCGGACGATTCGAGCGCCGTCCCGCAGCGCCGGCAGATCACGGAAGAGCAATCGCCACAGGTCAGAGGATCTGTCACCTCTTGTGCACAACTCGGGCAATAGAGGGATGCACGATCAGGCTCGGGCTTCGGGTTCTGAGGATGTGTCGCCATGAAGAGGGAAACTGTAGCACAAGTTCGCCGTCCTTCGTGCACCTTCGTGTCCTTCGTGGTTATAGAATCTAAGTCACGACCACGAAAGCCACGAAGGTCCACGAAGGAAAGCCGTGCCAGACAAACCTCCTACTCCCGACGAGAAATTGCAACTCGAATTCAACCGCTGGGCTGCCGCCGGCGAAGGCGCGAAGATGGAGAATCATCATCTCGACATCACCGAGAAAACGATTCGCCTCATGAGTCTGCGTCCGGGCGAGCGCGTGCTCGATCTGGGCTGCGGCTCGGGATGGGCGGCGCGCCTGCTGGCGCGCCTGGTGGGCGAAGGCCCCGAGGGATTTGGCCAAGTCGTCGGCCTTGATGTCTCCGACGAAATGGTGCGCCAGGCCCGCGAAGCCTCGAAAGATTTCGACAATATTCTTTATGTCTGGGGATCGGCGCAGCAGATTCCGTGGGAAGAAAACTTCTTCGACAAAGTGCTGTCGGTAGAGTCGTTCTATTACTATCCCGATCAGGATCGCGCGCTGATGGAGTTATTTCGCGTGATGGCCCCGCGCGGCCGGCTGTTTATTCTGATCAATCTCTACACAGACAACCAATATTCGCTGCAGTGGGTCGACAAGCTGAAAGTTCCGGTCCACGTGCGGTCCGCCGCGGAATACGTCGAGCTGTTCAGGAAGCACGCGTTTGAAGATGTGCAGGCGGTGCGTATCCCCGACGACACGCCGACTCCGGACGACTACAAGACCAAATCGTTCCACAGTCTCGACGATCTGCGGGCGTTCAAGCGCGAGGGCGCCCTGCTGTTGATGGCTTCGAAGCCTGATCTGCGGACGCCCGCCCCGGGATACACGATCTACTAACAGCTCCGCCGTCTCGCCGGCGCTACACGCGCGTTAGATGCTGTCATCATCATCGTCTTTATCGCGATGGCTTAGATCCTTCACCGGACTCAGCGCGCGGCCGTCCTGCGCGTGATTGATCTCAATCCTGCCATTCACATTGTTCAGTTTGATGCGCGTTCCGCCAGTGCCGAGTTCTCCGCGCAATCCGTGGCCGACGATCTGGTGATGATTCACATGCAGCCCAAAATCGTTGCTGATCCCCCCCGACACCGTGTTCGCTTCGACTTCCGCATTCGAGTCTGACGGGATGGTCAGCTCGACTGAGCCATTCACTGAATTCAACTCAACCGAACTTCCGGCAAGCGCGTCAAACCGCGCGTCCAGGTGTCCATTGATCGTCGACAGGCGAGCGCGTCCCGCTAGATTGTGCGCTTCTAGCCGTCCGTTGATGCAGGAGGCGTTCACTTCCCCGCGCACTCCGGCAAGGTCGAGTGCGCCGTTGATCAGCTTGATTTCATCCAGCCGGGCGGTGCGCGGAACGGTCAGTGTGTATTCGACGCTGGCCGGGTTATTGTGAGAACCCCAATTCCAGGTGTGGTCATGATCCGGATACTTGGTCCGAATCGAGAGAGAAGCATTCCTCGAGTCAATCTCAATCTTCGCCTCATCCAGGCGCTCTTTGGTGTCCGCGTACTTCACCGCATCGACCTTCACTTCGTTCTGGTCCCAACTGGAAATGTGCACATCGCCGTTGATGTTATCGAGTTCAATCCGGCCATCGGCGGTGAGGGCATAAGTCTGATGGAATTCCTCGGTCAGAGCGCCGCGGTGGTCGGAGGCATGTGCCGCGAGGGAAAGAGCAAGCAGGGCACAAACCGTTCCCAGTTTCGTTCGGCCCAGAATAGTTCCCAGCATAGTTCCCGGCCAGGCGGCAGATCGGCGATGGCGGTTCATGTTTTCCTCCGTCTCAAGCCGTTAGACGTGCTCAGGCGGAATTGGTGAGGAGGCAAGGGACTGATTTGCAGGAGAAGCCGTAGTTTTCTTTCCCGCTTCGGTCAGCAAGAATACCGCGAGGATCGCCATCTCCGGCTCAATGGGATGCCGGTAGCGCGGGATGCAATACACGAAGTAGTACATCGCCGGATAAAGCAGGATCAGCCAGAAGAGCAGCCAGGCGCCCGACTTGCGCTGTCCGAGTGCGCGGCCCAATCCCCAGAACATGAGCACCGACGAGGCCAGGAATAGCGAGTTCTTGACTTCGTTCATCCACCAGGGCTGCGCGTCCTTCGGTGGACCGGCCCAGAAGTAAACGAATCGCTTCAGGCATAGTTTGGCGAATCGTCCGTAGTCGGCGCGGATGTAGTCGAGAGCCTGCTGCTTGCGCATGGCGATGTAGGGCAGTTCGCCCATGGCTTGAAACTGCCGCATCGCGGAGGGATCGTGGGTTGCATCGAGATAAAGCATCAACGTTCCGTCGGCGCCGTTGCCGTTTCCCAGGCGAAGTTCCGCGCCGAAATTGTCGCGGATGAAAATAAACTTGCCGAACGTTTCATAATTGCGAACGAGCCAAGGCGCAATGCACAGAAAGAACACGACCGAAGCCAGAACAACGCCAGCAAAAGATCGCTTGCCGCGCCGCGACCGCCGGTACCACGCCCACAATCCTGCGGCTGGCAAGAACGACAGCAGAGAGGTGCTGCCCAATGCAGTGATACCCCACAGCAATCCAAACTGCACCCATGGCAGCCAGCCGTCGCGGTCTTCGAGAGTCAACGCTACCCAGAAGATCGTCGTCAGCAGCAGCGCGGCCAGACTGGTTTCCCAGATCGCCCGCGTGCACCAGAACATGACGTTAGGCAGCAGAGCCCACGCCCACGCTGAGCCGATCGCAACCTTCTCCGAGAAGATCCTGCGCGCGATCAGAAAAATCGGAATGCAGGTCAGCGCCGAGAAAACGCTGTTCAGTGTCAGCAACACGAACGCCGACGCCTTGGAATAAACTCCAAAAACGAGAAACACGCCAGCCGTCAAATACGGATACAGCGGAGGCTCCCACGCGGTTGGCCCGGTAGCCGGGCCGAAAGGGCTGCTGAAGCCATGACCGGAAGCCAGCGACGCGGCAATGCGTCCCATTTCCCAGCCAAAGCCGAAGTTGTCGTCGGTGTTCTTGAACTTATAAGTGTGGCCGATCAGGATCCAGCTAACGCGCAGCATCAGGGCGATGGTGACGATCCAGGGGGGCGAAGTCCGCATGCGCGTCCAGGCACTCAAGAGCGGATACGAACTCCGTGCTTGGTTGGGGGCCGCCGGTGAGCTTGATTCCATGCGGTTATTATCGAGCATCCCGATCAAAATCCCCACCCTCTCGCGAAGTACGCGAAAAGGGTGGGGCACCCTCCCTCAACAACCATCCGCGACGAGCGATCCGGTAAAATAAAAGCTTTCACCGACGCCTTGTTCATTTCCGATCTCATTCTGAATGCGAAGCTGGCGGTGTTGAGTGCTCCCAAGGGCATTGGGCCCTACATCCGCCAGCATTTTCTGGATACCACGTTTCGCGGACTGTACCACGCCAACGCGTTTGACGTGGCGTTGCTGATTCCGTATTTCATTGTGCTGATTTTGTTGGCTGGCTATGGAGTGCATCGCTACGTGCTGGTGTATCTGTATTACAAGCACAGAAAGAACGGCACGACTGAACCAGCTGCGTTTTTCGAAGCGCTGCCGCGAGTAACGGTGCAACTTCCCATTTTCAACGAGCAATATGTAGTGGAGCGTCTGCTGGAGTCGATCTGCAAATTGCAATATCCGAAGGAGAAGCTCGACATTCAAGTGCTCGACGATTCGACGGATGAGACCGTCGAAGTCGCTCGCGGGCTGGTCGAGCGCTATGCGGCGCTGGGCAATCCCATCAGCTACCACCACCGGACGAATCGTGCGGGCTACAAGGCAGGCGCTCTCGCCGAGGGATTGAAAACAGCGAAAGGCGAGTTTGTGGCCATTTTTGACGCCGACTTTACTCCGCCGGAAGATTTTTTGCTGCGCGTCGTCCATCACTTTACGAACCCGAAGATCGGGATGGTGCAGACCCGCTGGACGCACCTCAACCGCCATTATTCTCTCTTGACTGAAGTGGAAGCGATGCTGCTCGACGGCCACTTTGTGCTGGAGCACTCGGGCCGCGCGCGCACCGGACTGTTCTTCAATTTCAACGGCACGGCCGGAATGTGGCGGCGCACCACGATCGACGAGGCCGGAGGCTGGCAGCACGATACGTTAACCGAAGACACCGACCTGTCCTATCGGGCGCAGCTCAAGGGTTGGAAGTTTATTTACTTACAGGATGTGGAATGTCCCGCCGAGTTGCCGGTGGAGATGACGGCGTTCAAGACGCAGCAGGCGCGCTGGGCCAAGGGCCTGATTCAGACCGGAAAAAAGATTCTGCCGCGGGTGCTGCGCAGCGATGCTCCGCTCCATACGAAGATCGAAGCGTGGTATCACCTGACGGCGAACATCAGCTACCCGCTGATGATTATGCTTTCGGTGCTATTGCTTCCGGCCATGATCATTCGCTTTTATCAAGGCTGGTTTCAGATGCTCTACATCGACCTGCCGCTGTTTATGGCTTCGACGTTTTCCATTTCGAGCTTCTATCTGGTTTCGCAGCGCGAATTGTATCCTCGAAGCTGGCCACGGGCGCTTTTGTTTCTGCCGTTCTTGATGGCGCTGGGAATTGGGCTGACCATCACCAACACCAAGGCGGTGATCGAAGCGCTCATCGGCAAAGAAAGCGCGTTCGCGCGAACACCCAAGTACAGCGTGGTTTCGAAGCAGGATAAAGTCGGTGCCACCAAGTATCGCAAACGCCTGGGATGGGTCCCTTGGCTGGAACTGCTGATCGGCACCTACTTTGCCGCCACGGTCTACTACGCCGTGGACAACGAAAACTACATTACCGTTCCGTTTCTTCTGCTCTTTGTCGTGGGCTACTGGTATACGGGATTGATGTCTCTGCTGCAAGGCCGCTTCGGTGGCGCATCGCGGCGAACCACCACGCACACCAAGCCGTTTCCCGTGGGCGTGTAGTTTCGTAAGCCGAGCTAGTTGCTCGCCGCTGCCGTGCCGGGCTCTACGACCACTGGTTGCTCATCGCCGGCCCGCACCATCTGGAAGAAGGCACGCAAGGGCGGATAGTATTTCTGCTCGATAGTGAGGTTATTTATATCCAGCTTCCGAGTCATGTGCAGCGCGCCATTCGAGTTCTCCGAAGATAGAGCGTAGTCAACCGCGTGCAGGTCGTGACTTTCCGGTTTTGGAAGGCCGGTGATCTGCCAGCCGGTCGGCAACTCGACGGTCACGTCGTCCGCTTTTTGATATGGAAATTCAAAGTAGACGGGGTAGGTTCGCGTGCTGTAGTCAAAAATGTTGCGTTCAGATCCGCCGAAGACCTCAACCGGGAATATAGCGCGACGTCCTGCGGCCGTCGCCCAACCGGGAATGCTGAGGTTAAACTCTGCGACCAGCGGCGCTTCCGAACTGGTCCAATCGGGCTGCTTTGTAAGTTCCACCTCGCTTCCGACGGAGATGCATTCTTTGACCTGGTTCTCGAGGAACTTCTTGCGTGCGGTTTCGTCCTGGTTCCTTTCGTCCACCCGCCGGCGCTGCGCTTCGAGGCCAGTAAACGTGATCTCCAGTTTTCCCTCAAGGCTGCCTGTCGCAGACAACTTTAGGTTGGCCTTCCTCTCGGTGCGCGAAGAGGAGCTTTCGGGTAGGCTGGTCAGGATCCACGAGCCGCCATCTTTATCCAGCTTCAATCCCGGAACTCTGGTTTCCTCCCAAGGCAGGAGTCCAAAGGGTGCAAACGGAGCGCCCGGCGCGAGAAAGACATCTTTCCCGTCTAGCTTGACGAGAACAAGGCTCTCGTCGAGTTTCCCACTTTGCTGGGTTTGAGGATTGAAAAAGAAATTACTCCGGTCCGACACCCAAACCCCGTAGGCTTCGATTCCTGCGGCGCGCGCCAACGCAAGGCAAAGCCAATTGAGCTGCCAGCGCTGGGGTAGCCTTGTTTCCAGATGTCCTCGACAGTCTCCTCGTTTTTCTTGCCTTCGCGTTTTTGCTCCTGCTCTGTCTTCTGTACATCGAACGTAGTGTTGCGCATCTGCTGCACACGCGCGTAAATCTTGTGTAGCTTCACGTCGGGCGTGTCCGCAGAGGAAACAATCTGCGAAACAGCCCGTTCCATGGCGCCCCGCCTGCCGATGAATGTCTCCAACTCATCGTTCCGCTTCTTGCCCACCTTCTTCCAGAACTTATTCACATCTGTCTCGAAGCCGTCGAAACTATAGACGAAATCCACGCGCGCCTTGAGTTCATTTTCCGGCGGCATGAAGTCTTCGGCTTGGAATGGAGCGATATCGGCTGCCTCCAGCTCCACGGTGCCATCAACCCGCTGTGTGGGAGAAGGTGTTCCCGGTGGCAAGTGTTCATTCCACCGAAGGCTTACAGGATTGTAGGTGTACTGAAAGGGCCGCAAAGAAAACTTTGCCTGCTTGGTAAAAAGTTCCTGGCTCAGAACCCAGTCGGAGCTGAAAATCAAGCCTTTAGCAAGGTGAATGGTGTAGTACAACTCAATAATGCCGCCCACCTGAACGTCTGGCATGGCGAAGGTCTCGGCAACGTATTTGAGCCCTCTTGCCTTAAGGATTGTTTTTTCGAAGATCTGTCCCTTGAAATCTACGATGGAGCCGTCCGGACGTATGGTGCGGGCGTTGATGTTATCGACGGCCCCAACTTCGTTCCAAAGTGGAATCTCGACTTCCCCGTACTTGCGCCCGGCTTCCGTAAGAATCTTGATGCGGAAGTAGTCCTCTTCGAACCGATCGATGCTCATTACGCCGACGTTGGGACTGTGGCATGTAATTCCGCAGTCGTCCCGGTAAACCTCGCGGTAAAGGATAATGGCCGGGGCGCCGGGAGCCAGAGGCTCGCTGGTCATCTTCAACTCTTGGGGGGATACTGGCTGAAACTTCACACCGGCATGCGCGGGAGCCGCCAGAATGAGGACATGTAGCAGGGCCGAGACACACATCAGACAGCGTGAGCGGAGTGACAAGCTGAAGCTCCTTTTTTTGGAAAGCTCGCAAGAAACTGGGGAAGGCGCACCGCCCGAGTTGCTGTGCGGCGCTCTGGCGAACTCAAATAACGGTAGCAGAGTAACGTAGATCTCGGCGGCCTGCAAGACAATGTGCAAGACCACGCAAGGCACGTCTATTTCCGCCGAATCAATACGCCCTGGCGGACTTCTGGCCTTCGTTTGACCGCTCGTTTACAATCCTGTCGCCGAAGATCTCGTTCCGGCAACCAGACATCAATGGCTGGATGAGAATGGTTCGAAAAGGAGGACGGGATGCTCGTCTCGCGTAAGACCCTCCACTGTGCCGCGGTCGCAGTCTTGGTGGTATTGGCCCTGAGTTGCGGTTCGGCCCACGACTCCGACGAATTCTTTGTTCTGGTTTCGGCGAATCTGCAGCTGCCTTACTGGAAGACCGCGGGCGCGGGATTTTCGAATGCGGCAGCGCAGATGAAAGTGCGTTCCGATTTCACCGGGCCGCAGAACTACGATCCTAAAGCGGAGCGCGACGCACTGGATGAGGCGGTGCAGAAAAAAGCGACTGGCATTTTGCTGGCTGTGACCGACCCCGCGCTGCTAAAGGACGGCATCGACAAGGCAGTGGCGGCGGGCGTTCCCGTGGTTACGATCGATTCCGATGCGCCGTCGAGCAGGCGGCTGTTTTTCATTGGCACGAATAACTACCAGGCGGGCTTCACCGGCGGGTTGCGGCTGGCGCAGGAACTCCAGGGAAAAGGCAACGTTGTGGTTTTCACCATGCCGGATCAATCGAATCTGCAGGATCGTCTGCGCGGCTACAAAGACGCGTTGGCCCGGACACCGGAAATTAAGATCACCCGCGTAGTCGACATCCAAGGCGACCCGCGCATTGCATTCGACACGGCGACCCAAATCATCGGCAAGGAGCGCGACAAGGTTGAAGGCTTCGTTTGTCTGGAAGCGCAATCGGGGAAAGAGGTTGCAGGCGTCCTCAACAGCTATCACGTGACCGGCAAAGTTGTGATCGCCATGGACACCGACCAGGAGACGCTCGAGTGGATCCAGAAGGGCGTGATCGCCGCTACGATCGCGCAGAAACCCTATACCATGGCCTTTGTCGGCATGCAGATGCTCGACAGTCTCTACCACCACAAACCGCCTTCGCTGAGCGCGGACTGGTCGAAAGACAGCTACGCGCCCATCCCCAGCTTCGTGGACACGGGCTCCGGCCTGATCGATAAGAGCAATGTGGAGTCCTTCATTGAGGCGGGAAGGAATTTGGCCGCGGCGCCGAAATGAGAATCGTCCTTAAGAAATATATTCCCGGATGTACTCGTCTTTGCTGTGGGCCAGTTGACGCACGTCTCCATCGAAGATCACTTTGCCATCACGCAGCATCAGAAAACTCATGGGCACGTCGCAGTACTGGCCGTGCGGAAGAGCTCGCAGCTGGCTTGTTTTCGGGTCGAATTCATGCGTGGCGAGAGTGAAGGCGTCCTGCAACCGATGCGTGACCAGCAGGGAACTGGTGCGGTAAACATCGCGCTGTTTCATGATCAAGTCAACGATAGTGTTGGAAGTGACGGGATCGAGACCGCCAGTGGGCGAATCATAAAGCAGCAGCTCGGGCTGGGTGATGATGGCGCGAGCGATGGCGACGCGGCGGCGCATGCCTCCCGAGAGCTCCGAGGGAAACAGATCGATCGTGTGTTCCAGTTCCACGAAGCGAAGCGACTCGCGCACGCGTTGGTCGATAGCGTCATCGTAGATGCCGCGCTCTTCCATCAGGCGGTAGGCGACATTCTCGCGCACGGTAAGCGAATCGAACAATGCGCTCTCTTGAAAGACCATGCCAAGCTGTCCGCGCATGGGAAACAGTTCCTGCTCACGCATCTGCGTTACTTCGCTGCCCAGTACGGTGATCTTTCCCGAGTCGGGGCGCAGCAGCCCGAGCGCCAGTTTCAGAATCGTGCTCTTGCCCGATCCCGCCACGCCGAACAGCGCCTTGGTTTCTCCGAACGGAAGCTGAAACGAAACTCCACGCAACACGTCATTGTTCTCAAACGAGATATGCACATCTTCGAAGACTAAAACAGCGCCGCGGTGCTCCTGCGTGGGAGTGGCAACACAATCGGTGGGTAAAGTCGGGGCAGACATGGGATTATTTGTACGACATGAGCTTCGTCCGGATTCGCGCTCCGAACAGTTCGACTCGCCGGAGCTGCGTCAAGTCGCTCCCAGAAGCACCATGAGCAGCCGGGTCACAAAAACATCTACCCCGATAATCAGAATCATGGCGGCCACCACCGCCTCCGTGGTGGCGCGGCCGACGCCCTGCGTGCCGCCAGTGGTCGACAATCCGTAGTAACAACCGATGGTGGCGACAATAAACCCAAAGATCACCGGCTTGAAGAGCCCGATGAACACATCCGAAAAAACCAAAGACTGCCACGCGGTATTCCAATACTGGCGGGAATCCAAACCCAGCAATACGCCAGAGACCATGTACCCGCCAATCAGGCCCAGCAAGTCTCCCAGAATCGTCAGGAAGAAGAGCATGAACATGGTGGAGATGACCCGCGGCGTGACCAGTTTCTTCATCGGGTCAGTGCCGAGGGCTCGCATGGCGTCAATCTGCTCGGTGACCACCATGGAGCCGAGTTCGCTGGCCATGCCGGAGGCGTTTCGTCCGGCTACAACCAGCCCGGCAAGCAGCGGACCCAGTTCTCGTACCACGCCGATGGCAACCAACTCGCCGATGAGCGTGCGCGCCCCGAACCGGCCGAGCGTTGTGGCACTATTTAGTGCCAGCGCGACTCCGATGAAGAAACAGGCGGACAACACGATGGAAATTGATCCAAACCCGATCAGGTCAGCCTGCTGGACCATGTCGCCGAAATAGGTCGGCGGTTCGAAGAGATTGGCGAGCGACCGTCCCGCAAGAAGAGAGTAATCCTGAATCGACAGGATTTTGTGCTTGGCATACTCCGTGGGCGAGATGAGTTCCATGCGATTCGGAGGGCCAGGCGTCGCAGGTGCGAAGCGCTAGGCTTGACGGAACTATAACAGAGAAAGCCGTCAGCCATCAGCCGTCGGCTGTCAGATTGAACGGCTTGTGGGCGACGCGAATGGTAAATTCCGATTTGGTCAATTGCTGCAACGCTGCAATCCGACGGCTATGAGGTCTGTTCTAGGCCCGAGGGCATTTTACTTTACCCGCGCCCTTTCTTCTTGATCTCAATATTCAGCCGCCGGATTTTCTGGTTTAGCGTCGAGAGCGGCACGTGAAACCGCTCGGCGGCTTCGGTCTGGTTCCAGTTGCAGCGTTCGAGCATGTCGGTAATGACGCGGCGTTGCACGTCTTCCACAATCTCGAATAACGACGCGTCGGAGGGCGGGTCGTGCAAGGTGAGCGAGGAGCCGCGCCCCATCATGGAATCGGGCAGCAGGTCCATACTGATCTCAGGTCCGGACGACAGTACGACGGCGCGTTCAATCACGTTCTCCAGTTCGCGCACATTGCCCGGCCAGGAATAGGCCATCAGCGGACGCAGCGCTTCCGGCGTGATACGCGGAGTGACGCGCTCGTTCTCTTCGGCGTACTTCTTCAGGAAGAATTCGACGAGCAAAGGAATGTCTTCTTTGCGCTGGCGCAGCGGCGGCAATTCGATGGTGATAACGTTCAGGCGATAGAACAAGTCCTCGCGAAAGCGTCCGTCGCGCACCATCTGCCGCAAGTCGATGTTGGTGGCGGCGATGATGCGCACGTCGACTTGCAGTTCCTGAATTCCGCCGAGATGCATGAACCGCCGATCTTGTAAGACGCGGAGAATCTTGGCCTGCGTCTCCAGACCCATGGTCGCGATTTCGTCGAGAAACAGAGTGCCCTTGTCGGCGACCTCAAACAGGCCCTTTTTCGACGCGATCGCGCTGGTAAACGCTCCTTTGACGTGGCCGAAGAGCGTGGACTCCAGCAAGTCGGTCGGCATGGACCCGGTATTCACTGGAACGAAGGGCCGGTCACGGCGCGGTGAATTGAGGTGAACGGCCTTAGCAATGACTTCCTTGCCGGTGCCGCTTTCGCCCTGCAAAAGCACAGTCGAGCGGCTGTTCGCCACTTGCGCGACCAGATCGAAAATCTTCAGCATGGGCTCGCTCTTGCCCACAATGTTTTCGAAGTTGTAGCGCTGCTTGAGGGCGCGCTTGAGCTGGACGTTTTCTTCCTCCGCCCGGTGCCATCCCACTGCAGCGCGCACGTCGGCGAGAAGTTTTTCGTTGTCCCAGGGTTTTTGCACGAAGTTCGCCGCGCCCGACTGCATGGCGCGCACCGCGTTTTCAACGGTCCCGTACGCGGTAATCATGATCACGGGCAGTCGCGAATCGTTGGAGCGAATCTCGGAAAGAATCTCCATTCCGTTGCGGCCGGGCAGAGTCAGATCGAGCAGGACCAGATCGAACGCGCGATCCGCCATTTGCGAAATGCCGTCTTCGCCGGTAACCGCGGTTTCGACTTCGTAGCCTTCCAACTCGAGCAGGGTCTGCAGGGATTCGCGAATCTCGGCCTCATCGTCAATGATGAGCACCGAGCCGGCCGACGACGGACTACCGTTCGTCGTGCCGTTATATGCGCCGCGCGGGATGATTACCGCCTCAGACATGCACTGCCTTTCTGCTCAGTGGAAAATCCAGGGCAAACGTTGTGCCCGATTCCGGATCGCTTTCCACGCGAATCTTGCCGGCATGTTCCTGAATAATGCCGTAGGTCACCGAGAGGCCCAGGCCGGTTCCACGGTTCTGGCCTTCTTTGGGCGCGGTCTTGGTCGTGAAGAATGGATCGTAAATGCGCTGAATATGTTCAGGTGCGATCCCCGACCCGGTGTCGGAAACGCGCACGCTGACCATGTCGCCGTTGCTGGTAGCCACGTTCAGCGTGCCTCCGCCCGGCATGGCGTCTCTGGCGTTGAGAAATAAGTTCAGAAAGACTTGCTGCAGTCTTCCCGGATTGCCCTGAATCGCGGAAATTCCCGCGGTCAAGTTAGAACGCACCTCGATCTTGGTCGTCTTGAACTGGTGTTCGAGCAGCGCCAGCGTGTCGAGGATGACCTTATTGACGTCGACGTCGGCGAATTCGGTGCCGCTGGTGCGCGAGAAGTTCAGCAGGTTGTTGACGATTTCGGAGGCGCGGAAAGTTTGCCGCGTAATCTTATCGAGCAATCCTGATTTCTGCGGATCGCCCTGCAGTTGCTTGGCCAGCATCTGCGTGTACGACGAAATCACCGCTAGAGGCGTATTGACCTCGTGCGCCACGCCGGCCGCCAGCAGGCCGATCGAGGAAAGCTTGTCGGCTTGCGAAAGCTGACCCTCGAGTTCCACCCGTTCGGTAATGTCGTCCATGATGACGAGGCGCCCGATCACCTGGAACTTGCGCGTCACCAGCGGCGCAATGGCCACATTGACGGTGCGCACCTCGCCCGCCGGAGTCTGCAATCGGAATTTGTAGAGATTATTAATACCGGCGTTTTGCCGCACCCGGTAAAACTCCTCGACAAATTCCGCCGGGAAGATGCCGCGTACCGCCTGCGTAAGCGCCTGCCAGCGCGGCAATGCATACATGACTTCCATCTGCGAATTCCAGCTCTCGATGCGGTCTTCCATGTCGAGCGCCATGACGCCCACATTGATGGACTCGACGATGTTCTCGTTGAAATCCTTGAGGCGTTCGTACTCCGCCACTTTCTGCTGTAGTGACGCGTAGAGGCGGCCGTTCTGGATCGCGATCCCGAGGTAGCCGCCGAGCGTTTCGAGCAGTTCGATGTCTTCGCTGGAGAGATAATCCCCCTTGGCGGTTTTTCCCAGCCCGAGCACGGCCACGGTTTTCTGCTGCGCGCGGCACGGAATGTAGTAGTTCAGTTCCAGCCGGGCGATGGCATCCTGCGAGCCCGCGGTTTCGCGCGGCACGTGATGCGTGTTCTCAAAGAACATGTGCCCCGCGGGTTCGGGCCGAGGTGCGCTCAGAAAGCTGAGGTCGAGCTTGCTCATGGGATTCATGCCCACGGATTTCGAAACGACGAATTGCTCCGCCTCTTCATCGCTCCGCAGGAAGATTGCGATGCGGTCCACCGCCAGAGTGCGCGACAGGCGGTCGAGAACGGACGAGAGTAAAGCATTCAGATCTGTTTCGGAACCAAGTTCACGGCCAAATTCAAGCAGGGTCCGGCGATAGTCATAGACCGTGCGGTAGAAGGCGTGGTCGACTCGTTCCTGAATCCATTTGCGCACCGGGTCAAACAGAAGTGCAGTCACCACCACGGCCAGGATTAATCCCACTGGTCCGGTACCCTGTCTCTGTACCAGCGTGGCCACTCCGGCGACCAGCGCGAAATACAGGCCCACCACGGTCGCTACGGCCAGGGTGTAAACCACGCCCCGCTTGAAGATCAGATCCACGTCCATCAAGCGATAGCGGAAGATGGCGTAGCCGAAGGTCAGCGGGAGCAAGCCCAGCGACAACACCGACAGTTTTCCGATTGTCCCGGGCAGAGAACCCAGCAGATAGGGAACCACGTAGAACAGCGTGTAAGGGATAATAGCCAGAATGGTGCCGCGCGTTACCCACTTCAACTGTTGCCGCAGGATCGTCGTGTTGGCGAGGCGGTAACTGTTCCATAAGACGGCGGCTGCGGCAACGAACAGCAACGCACCATACGCCATCTCCTGGCGGTCCATATCCCAGCGGAGATGTCCGCTCGCCTGCGCCAGCCGCAACGCAATCACGTGCCGACCCAGCAACACGGCGCCGGGTAAATACGCCAGGGCCAGCAGCCACGGACGCTGTCGCACAAACTGGCGCTTCTCAGGAAAGGTGAGAACGAAATGCAGGAACAGCGCCGGCTGTAAGACCCAGGCGACAATGTTGCTCCAGTAAATCGCCCAATCAAAATCATTCAGCTTGCCGGTGTATTTGAACGAGTACGCGATGAACGATACCAGGCAGAAAATGTAGAAATGCGTAGAACCCGGCGCGGTCCAGCGCCGCAGCAAAACGTACACGCCGATCCCCAGATAAATCATGGCGATCAGCCGCAGCCCGTAATTCAGGGAGTGATCGGCGGGAACCAGGATGACGCTGGAGTCCAGCGGAACCGATTTCCGGATCAACGAGTACGTCGCCTTCGACCACACCCCAGTCTGGTAGAGCTGGCGCTCCAACCCGGAGGTGCGCCGGACTTCCTGGCCGTTGACTGAGACCAACTGGTCGCCGCGCTTAATGCCAGCCTTCGCACCCGGCCCGCTGGGATCAACCCAGTCGGCGACCAGGTGGCCGTTGTGCTCGACCCACCAGACACCGTCGTCGGGAACCGCAGATTCCCGTTCTTTCTGGAAATTGAAGCCGGCAAAGACCACCGCTGCTACGGTGAGCAGAAACAAGACGACTGCAACAAAGCGAGCTTGGCTTTCCCGATTCATGGGCTTCGGCTGCGGCCCCGCACTGCCACTACGTTGTGGCGGCGTGGAAGGCGCTTCCCACCGATCCTCCATGAGCAACTTCGCTGCCACGTCCAGTCCCATTCTGGTACAGCTAAGTCCAGTAAATAAAAAGACTTTCGTAATTATAGATGGTTTTTCGAACAGTTATTATGTATTTGTGGATGTTTATGTGGGATTGCGTATCTGCTTTCCCTTGAGATTCTTAGGGTTATGGACCTCCAGTCCGTTTCATAGATTCGGGTTCTCGCTCCAAATATGGCGATTGAGAGAGTTTTGAGATAGCCGGATACAGGTTCAGAAATCGGGGTTAAGTTGGCAGGTCGGCGAGGTCGGCCAAGGCGATTCGGTGTGTCAAGCTCGGTCGAGTATTCGGTTGAGTTCTAGCCCGCCCTGCGCTCATCTTTTTTCGGAGCTTCGAGCTTCGGAACTTCCAGAATGGGTTCATCGTCCCACTCAAACGACAGCGCGCGCGCGGTGGTTTCGATGGGCTCCAGCTCCGGAATGTCTTCCGCCACCGAAGCTCCCAACTCCGCGAACTTGCGTGCCGAGACCAGCACCCGGTTTTCCAGCGAGCCGATGGCCTGGTTGTAGGACTCGACCGCGCGGTCTAAATTAGTGCCGACTCCGGTAATGTGAACCGCGAGTTTTCGCAACCTCTCGTGCAATTCTTTGCCGAGATTGCTGATCTGTTGTGCGTTGCGGGCCAGCTTGTCCTGGTTCCATCCGTAATTGATGGCCTTCAACAATGCGATCAAGGTGGTCGGCGACGCCGGAATCACTTTGTTGAGGACGCCGTGTTCGATCAGTCCGGTGTCTTGCTCCAGAGCAGCGCTGAAAAAGGTCTCGCCTGGCAGGAACATCACCACGAACTCGGGGGTGGATTCGAACTGTTCCCAATATTTCTTCCCGCTGAGCGTGTTGATGTGGTCGCGGACCTGCCGGGCGTGGGTGGCAAGACACGCGCGGCGTGCTTCTTCGTCCGTAGTTTCGAACGCGTCGAGAAAAGCCTGCAGCGGTGTTTTCGCGTCGACCACCACATTCTTGCCACCAGGCAACTTCACCACCAGGTCGGGGCGTAGCCGGCCGCTTTCGCCGGTCACGGTTTCCTGTTCGGTGAAATCGCAGTAGGGCAGCATGCCAGCAATCTCGACCACGCGGCGCAGCTGGATTTCTCCCCAGCGCCCGCGCACGTTCGGAGTCCGCAACGCGCGCACCAGATTGCCAGTCTGCGAATGCAATTCTTTCTGAGTGGTCACCAATGACTGGACTTGCTCTCTGAGCCCACTGTAAGCGTCGACACGGTCTTTTTCGATCTGCTGAATTTGCGCGTCTACCTTACTGAGCGATTCGCGCACGGGGGCGACCATATCGGCGACGGCTTTCTGCCGCGCGTCGAGATCGCCTTTCGCCTCGCTCTGAAAGCGCTTCAGCGTTTCCTGCGCGATCTGCAGAAACGAAGAATTGTTGCTCTTCAGCGCGTCCGCCGCGAGCGCTTTGAAGGCATTCTGCAGGTCGGTGGCGGCGCGATCCCCGGCTTTCGTCAGTAATTCGATCTTCTCGGCGTTGGTCTTTCGTTCTGAATCGAGAGCAGATTCTAGTCTGGCACGGCTCTCAATCAGGTTTCTCTGATCCTCGAAAAGCCGTGCCAGATCGGCCTTTACGCCGGCTAATTCGTTCTGCGTCAACGACAAGCGAGCTTGCAGCGCAGCCGTGCGCGAACGCAGCACCAGCCAGGCAAGCACCCCGCCCAACAGCAAGCCGATGATCCCTAGTACCATAGACACAAGTGACATCTCGCTCTCATTTCCAACTTCTAGCCTAGCACCAGCAGCTGACTTGAGGCATAACGACTTTGAGCCGATGGAGAATAGAAGAGAAGATAGAGAAGAAGACTGATGTCTACCGCCCCCAAATTGTTCTTGACGTTTTTGCTTGTAACGGGCGCCGCGACCATGCCATGCGCGGCCGCACAGGCGCCCAACCCTCCGGGCGCTGATACTAATTCTGCGAACGGCTTCGAAGTTCAGACTGCGCAGCAGCTTCTGGTGTTAGCCAACCAGTCGCGCAAGCAGGCAGGAGCGCCCCCGCTCACGCTCGATGCCGGACTCTCTCAGGCCGCGCGCACGCACGCGCTGGCCATGGTCAAAGCCCAGCAGCTTTCTCATCAGTTTGACGGCGAGCCGTCCCTGCCCGAACGTCTTGCGGCCGCTACTCACCTCCATCTCGAGCAGGAGGGAGAAAACGTGGCGCTCGATTACGACGCCGTCCATGCGCACGAACATCTCATGCATTCTCCCCCGCATCGCGCGAACTTGCTCAACCCGGCCTTCAACGTGGTTGGGCTCGCTGCAGTGCGAAGCGGAGACCAGCTCTATATCGTCCAGGACTTCGGCCATGCCCTCCCTAACTACTCGGCTGCCGAAGTGAAACACCGTGTCGCCGCAGCCGTGAGTCAGAGTCGACAACAAGCCGGTCAGCCGGAACTCGCCCGTCGTGACTTGCCAGGCACCGATGACGCTGCCTGCTCGATGGCCCGAGCCGACAAGCTCGATACCTCCTTCTTTCGTCAGCTTGCCGAACGCGCGACTGTGCTCACCTATACCAGCCTGCATCCGGAAACCCTGCCCGCCGGCGCAGGACACGCTCTCGCCAGCCGCGCCCTGCACAGCTTCTCCATAGGCGCCTGCTACAGCCGCACCGAAACGTATCCCACGGGAGTGTATTGGATTGTGTTGTTGCTGGAGTAGGCGTGTCGACCGAGGTGCTCACGACATCGCAGACCGCGCTTCAGGGCGAAATCCTGACTCACTCCCATTGCAAAGAACTGTAAAGCGAGTGGATTTTTTCCCCGATCTGGGCCATCCTAGAAGCGCGTCGCCAGTTTGGTCAGGTCGCTGGTTTTGGCCCGATTGACGCGCAATCCCGGCGTCCTTCCTAACTGGCAGTTTCGCTACAATCCTTGCATCTGATTTTTGTCCGGAGATTTGCATGCTTCGAGGGATTTCCATTTCTATTTCCAATGCGCTGATTCTAGCCTGTGTCCTTCTGGCCTGTCCGCTCGTGGCGACGGCGCAGCGCCACGGTGGCGGAGGCAGCAACCTTGGCGGTGGAATTAACGGGAACGTTTCTGGTAACAATCGGCCTACCGGACTCGACGAAAAAGACAGCCTGAAGGACTTTCATGAGGTGCTTGCAGTACAGGCCAGCAGCGAGCAGATTACGGAATTTCAAGCGTTGGTGAAGAGTACGGAAGCGGCGCAGTCCGATCTGCAGGCCTTTCTGCAATCGTTGCGCAAGAAAAATGCTGCTGCTGCGCCCGCCCGCCGCGATGCGCTGGATCCGGCCCTGGAGAAGGCGCGAAACGAAAATAAGAAGTTCCAGGAAGGACTCTTCGAAGCGCAGAAGGCCGGACTCAAAGACATTTCCAAACGACTGGCCAAGGCGGATTCCGACCTGGAACAGGAGGAAAAAAAACTGGATCAAAGTCTGGATCTCAAATCCCCCACTGGTGAGTTGGTCACGCGCGCCGAGAGTCTCGACAAAGCGCTCACCGATTTCTACAACGAGCAACTTGCGCTCGGCCGGGAAATGAGCATCACGATGGCCAGCGGCCAGGATCTCGCCTTCATGCTTCCGAAAGTGAAGACCCTGGTGAGCCTAAACCATCGAACCATTCCAGTCGAGACTTCTGGACTGCTATCGCAGATTGCGGCGCAAGGTGACCAGCGCACCTTCAAACTCGAGATGATTGCCGACCTATCCGATCTGCAACAGAACATTACCGATCTTTTGCGAGCGCAAATCGAGACCTCGCCCACCTGCGGAGAGCGGCTTGGCATTCGGCGGTCCAGGCTAACGCCTGCCGATCCCGCAAGTCTACTGGTCCTGTGGCTGCACTATGAGCGCTGGATCTGCAATGGAACTCCGGGCCGGGAAGCTCCGACCGAATTGGCGGAAGGCGACGGAACGGTTGAGATCAAACTAACGGCTTCCGTAGAAAAACCGAACACGTTGAAAGTGTCGGCCACATTCGGACGCATCGACGCTACCGGTATGTTCGGGGATGCACTGCGTTCGGGATCACTCGGCGACGATTTGAAGGACCAAATTGCGCAGTCGATGCTGTCCGCGGTGCGCGCGGGCTTGGATTTCAAGACTACACTTCCGGCGGCGCTCCAGAGTTCCACTGTAATCCAAAGCGCAAAATTCCAGGACCTGGGCGTGGGTGGTTTGATCGTTGTGCTGCAGGGACAGATCGACCTGTCCAACCAGCAGAGCGACCAACTAGCCAGCCAGCTCAATCAGGCATTGTCGGCGCAGGGAACTGCGACGCGATAAACAAAGTCTCTCCGGTCCTGCATTCGTCCTGATCTTGATGCATGCTGACTCTCTAGGCAGAGGCGTGTTCGACGTGTCTTAGCGTCGGCAGCGCACGGATCGACCGGCCGAGCTTCCGCTCTGCCATCCGGATTTCATAAAGACTCTGCAGGTTCAGCCAAAATTCCGCGGTCGTGCCGAAAAAATGGGCCAGACGCAGCGCGGTGTCCCCCGTGATCGCCCGTCTCCCATTCAAGATTTCGGTGATGCGGTTGGTGGGAACGTCCAGTTGACGGGCCAGTTCCGCGGCGCTCATTTCTAGCTCGTCGAGTTCTACGGCCAAGTGCTTTCCGGGATGAATTGCAGTCACCGCCATGTCATTCTCCTGCTGTTAGTGATAGTCAACAATCTCGACCTCGGATGGACCGGACGCCGCATGCCTCCACTCGAAACACACCCGCCACTGGTCGTTGATCCTAATGCTGTATTGCCCTCTGCGATTTCCTTTCAAAGCTTCAAACCGGTTGCCCGGCAGCGCCGCCAAATCTTCTAGCGTTACAGCCGCTTCCAAACGATCCAGCTTAAGCCGCGCAGCGTATGGGATGCCGGAGAATGCTTTGACCCGCTTACCGTGGGCAAAGTCCCTAGTCCGTTTGTCCCGGTAGCTGACGATCACATCTTATTATAGGATACGTTATGCGTTACGTAAAGCATAATGAAACGGCGGGCAGGCGACTGTACTACGTTGCGCCAGCTTCTCGCAAACTCCATTCCTTAATCAATCTGTGCTACTCTTGGCCTGCCCTCCGTCTGCCGGTTCCGTTCATGGAATCCACTGGACAAGTCCGCGTACCGCAGACCAATTCAAACTCGATCCGCATCGGCACGGCCGGATGGTCTTATAAAGACTGGGACGGCATTTTTTATCCTCCGGGCATGCAGCGCCGCAAGCAGCATCCGCTGGAATATCTGGCCCGCTTTTTCGACACCACAGAAATCAATACTTCGTTTTACGGACCGCTGAAGCCGGAACTGGCTAAACTCTGGTGCCGCAAAGTCGCGGCAGTGAATCCGGGATTTCTCTTCACGGCGAAACTCTATCGTGCCTTCACCCATTCGCCGCTCGCGGTCATGGAACCCACGTCCGCCGCCACAATTCACCCGACAGACGAAGACGAAGCTCGCACCCGCGAAGGCCTTGACGCTCTTGCCGGGGAAGGGCGGCTCGGCGCTCTGCTCATCCAGTTTCCTGTGTCATTCAAAAACACCTCGCTGAACCGCGAATATCTCGACCGCCTGCTGCGGCAGTTCATCGAATATCCGCGAGTGGTAGAAGTGCGCGACTCGAGCTGGAATAACGCCGAGACGCTGGCAGCCTTCACTCAGAAAAATATCGCCTTCTGCAACATTGATCAGCCAGTGCTGGGCCATTCGCTCGCGCCCACCGAGCATGTCACCGCGCCCATCGCCTATGTACGACTGCATGGGCGGAATTACAAAGAGTGGTTCGATTCCGATAACCGCAACGACCGTTACAACTATCTGTATAACGAAAAAGAACTGGCGGGCTGGAAGCAACGAATCGAAAACGTCGCGGCGCGGGCCGAGACGACGTACGTCATCACCAACAACCATTTTGAAAGCAAGGCCGGCGTCAACGCACTGGAACTGAAGGCGATGGTCACTGGCAAGCGGGTACTGGCTCCGCCCACGCTGCTGCAGAAGTATCCGGAGCTGAGAAGGTTCGCCGACGCGGCGGAAGACTCGGGCGAACTTGCAGGCCCGCAACTACCGCTGCTCGCCTGAGTGTGTCCCGGTCTCGCCGCAGTGAGCGCTATACTGGGACGTTTCATCAAGAGAGGAATGTTCCATGAATCGACTGACCTCGCGAGCCGTCGTTCTTCCTGCAGTCGCTCTTTCCCTCATCCTACTAAGCGCGGCAGCCTGGGCGCAGACGAGCGGTTTGGACGAAGAGGGCCACGCGTGGTGGCAGCACGCCGTGTTCTATGAGATTTATCCGCGCAGCTTCGCCGACAGCAACAACGACGGCATCGGCGACCTTCCCGGCATCACTTCCAAGTTGGATTACCTGCACTGGCTCGGAGCCGACGCCATCTGGATCGCGCCCATGTTTCCCTCGCCCGAGGTGGACTGGGGGTACGACATTTCCGATTACTACAATGTCAATCCCGACTACGGCAC
>JBEKRY010000031.1:0-28977 GCA_049517555.1 Candidatus Sulfotelmatobacter sp.
TCAAATCTGCACACTTTCAGTTACGAAAAGTTGCCTGTGTCGGAAATGGAAATTCGAACGGGAATTGGGTTCGAAACGGGAATGCAACCCTTAGCTCGGCGTCACGACAGTACCGTTGGCCCGGCGGGCGACCAGCCGGCCACCCTTGAGCAACACGTAATTGTTGTCGCGCCACAGGCTGCGTTTGGAGACGTAGCTGGCGCACCAGATGATGAAGCCATGCAGATCCCTCAGCGGATAGAGCAGCACCCAGCCTTTCGCGACGGGGTCGTGGGAGGCCGACCAGCCGACCAGCCAACACTCCGCCATCCGGTTCAGCAGTGATGCGGCGAACAACCCCACACCCCACCACGGATGGCCCAGCACGGACGCAGCGATCAGGCCCAGAATCCCGTAGGGAACCGCGAAGGTCAGCCCCGTACCAAAATGGCCTTTGGGACGCGAGTAACGAGTTCCCATGGCCCAACGCAGCTGCCGTTCCCACATTTGCCGGAATGTCATGGGCGGCGAAATATGGTCGACCACGTGGCTCGAAAGCACCACTCGGAAACCAGCCTTATAAATGAAATTGCCGACGACGAAGTCATTCGAAAGATACTCTCGACACGCCTCATATCCGCCGATTTTTCCGATGGAATCTTTGCGCAGCGCGATGGTCGGGCCCAGGGTGAACTCAACCGACATTCCAATGGCATCGAGAGCGGCCCAGGGCCCGCCTGCGCCCTTGCCACGAAATACGCAGGTAACGGCCCCTACCTTGGGATCGAGCAACGGGGTGACCACGTCGCGCAAATAACTCGGCTGAACTTCAACATCGCTGTCGCTGGTGACTAGAACGTCATGCGTGGCGATTTCCGTCAGGCGATGAAAACAATAGTTTGGTGCATTCGGCCAGGGCGGCTGCCCGGTGATCAAGATGCGGCTTGGGATATGAGGGTAACGTGCGCAAATCTCGCGGATGACCGGCAGCGCGGGGTCGTCCGGTTCATCCGCCGCAAACAGGACTTCGTATTCGGCATAGTTCTGGCGAAAGAAGCTCTCGATATTTTCTTTCATCCGAGCCTCATTGCCATGCACGGGTTTCAAAACGGAAACCGGCGGCATTTTCACCGGCAAATTTGCGTAGGCTTTTTTATCTCGAGCAGCAATGCGGCGGAATTCGATCACTCCAAACAAGGCAAGGAAAAAAACAACCGTCGAAGAGATAGTCCCGACGACGGCCACCGCCAAGATAATGTATGCAATCAACAATCGAGGGCTCCTCGAAACAGCAGGCAGAGGAAAGCGCGAGGAAACGGCGCTTCCTCAGCCTCTAGGGCGAACGGATAAATCGTTATTTTACCAGAGCAAACGCGACACAGACGAGCAAGGCCTGCATAGGTAGCGGTTCCCTTGCAAAATCATTCGCGATGTCATCCTGAGCGCAGCGGCAGCCGGGCGAGGGACCTTACGCCGGCCGACGCCCTTGATGCTGTCGATGGGGTTGCCTGTCACTTCTTTGGATCGCGATTTGTAAAGATGAATTTTCCTCCACTGCGCGCCAACTGGAAAGACCGCAGGCCGACGAGCTCTTTCGGTTCTTCCTGGTCCGACCACAGGAACACCTCTCCCCGACCATTCCACAAGGCCAGCAGTGATTCCGGAGTCTCGAAGATATGCGGCGCATCGGGGAATTTCGCACCGTACCACAGATTCCCGCTGGGTTCGTGCAACACATGCACCTGGACCCCGGTGTAAAAATTCAGCGTGGAGGCATCGCTATACTCGCCATCGATCACGATCACATCGCCCGGCTGAAACTGTTTTTGAATTGCCGCGGCGAGATTGTACGAAGAAAGGATCGGCGAAAACGTGCCGAAGGAGGAATGGATACAAGCCAGTAAAACTACCATCATGGCGGCGAGCGCAACATTGCCCGCGAAAGGACGCCCACTCCGGCGCAGCATCCAATTGAATCCAGTACCGAGAAATAGGCCGAGGGACGTTCCCAGAAGCGGAATGCGAAACGCACCCAGAGCCGCCGGCGTCAGATCAAACACATGCCCGAGCGAGAAGTTATAGTCCTCCGGATTTTTCTTGAGCAGGTCCGCCAAATCGGCACCGGGGACAGAGCGATGCGAAACCGACAAGAGATACATTCCGGCTACCAAGCCCAGCACACCGAAAACAAACAGAACTGCCGAAGATATCCTCCCTGCCCGACGCTCCGAAACACTGGCGTCAGTTCCCGATTCACGCGCCAGCCATCCCCCGACCAAAAGCACCGCACCCGGCAAGGCCGGGATGGTGTAGTACTCCTGCCGCGTCGAGAAACTGAAGAACCCGAGGATGACCAAGGCCCATAAGAAGAAGAGCAGATTCGCGCGCCGCTGCCGACCCTGCTCATTCCCTGGTTTGGCGCGAAGCTCCGGCCAGCGAGTTGGGACACCGCGTAAAGCTTGCGGCAGGAATGCGCTCCAGGGCAGAAGCCATGCCAGCAGGAGTCCCCAGAAGATGGCCAGCGGGACAGTGTCGTACCCCGGAGGCACGCGCTTGCCGAGAAAGCGCATCACGTGCTCATTGATGAAATAGAACCACAAAAATCCGCGGGCCTGACCCTGCGCCGGGTTGCGCAGCGCCGCCAGGATATGCCACGGCGCGGCGATCACTAAAAACACGAGCGAACTCGATACTATATGGAGCCTCAGCAAACGCCGCAAATCGCCTGTCAACAAGAGAAACAGTCCGATCGCTCCCGCCGGGAACACGAGTCCGATCAGACCCTTCGTCAGGACATTCAAGGCGCACATCGCCGCGAATCCCCAGCAAACGAGGCGTGAGGGTTGTTCCTCTTCCAGCGACTTCAAAAAGAAGTAGTACCCGAGTGTGAGCCAGAGTGCGACCAGCACCTCGGGAATCAGAAACCGCGTAAAAATAAACAGGCCAAGCGATGTGGCCAGCGCTACGCCCGCATACAGGCCACCCACTTCGCCGTAAACGTAGCGGCCCAATCGGTAGGTCGCAAGAATGAGTGCCAGCACGCCGAGCATCAAGGGCAGACGCGTGCTCCAATCGCTGATGCCGAAAATCCGGTAGCTGGTCGCCAGGCTCCAATAAAGCAGCGGAGCTTTCTCCAGATAGCGAAAGCCGTTGGTGTAGAGCGTGACCCAGTCGTGCCGCAACAGCATTTCGCGCGCGGCCTCAGCGTGCACCGTGTCGACGTCGTCGAGCAAAGGTGGGCGCTCGATGCCAACCATGTAGATGACCGCCCACAACCCGACCAGCACAAGCACCGATATCCGCCAGTCCGAAAGCAACGGGTGCGGACGGCTCATTGCCGAAGAAGCCGCATTCTGAATTGTCGCCGGTTTTGGAATGGGAGTGCCGCTGGAGGTCATCGCGGATTTTTCATTATATCCGAGTAAGAGCAGACCCCGACGCGGCGCCGACTCGCAGCCTCTGCGGTTTGCCTCAGTGTCATCCCGAGCAACGCGAGGGGTCTGGGGGTTTGTCTGCGCCGGCAACGTCGATGGCACAGGCAAGAACCGAGGTCCCTCGCGTTGCTCGGGATGACATATCGTAACGGGTGACAAATCGTAGCGGATGACTAATCGTAACGAGTGACAAATCGTGCCAGTTTACTGACACACTAACAATCGGCGAGCTTCGAGCCTAACGCGCTTTCGCCCAGCTCAGAAAGTACTCCTTTAAGACCAGGTGAGAAGAAGAACCCCGCAGCAGACGAAAAGCGTGGCCAGCCAGCGGCGGCGGTCAACATTTTCATGCAGAAAGAACTTGGCAGCGAGTGCATTAGTAACAAAGGTGAGTGCAGCGGATGCCGGGCCCACCACGCTCAGGTCCGCCCATGAGAGTCCAACGAGGTTGCTGAAGAAGGCGATGGCCATGAAAAACACACCGCCGAAAAGCACTCCGCTCGATAGAGGTCGGACGATCACCGCCAGGAAGCCGTGCCGGCGGCGAAGCTCGCCCAAATCTCCGATGCGGCGCATAGCCAGGGCTACGAGCACGTCTCCCGTGGCGGCGGTGCAGACCGTCGTGAAGATGCAGAGCCAGGTATAGAGGCTTCTCACACGCGCTCCTCAACTGCTTCGGCGGAGACGCGCGCGGGCGGATGCTCGGTGCGAGATGGGCCTCCGGCGACCACGCCAACGCCAATAACAATGAAGGCGACGCCGGCCCAGCGCTGCGGGCTGACGTGCTCATGCAGCCAGAAGATGGAAAGCAGCACCATGACGACATAGCTGATGGCAGTAGCGGGCAGAACGTAGGTGAGATCGGCAAAGGAGAGCGCCGTCATGTAACTGAACATGAACGCCAGCAGAAAAAAGATTCCTACGACGATAAACGGGTTCGCGAGCACCGAAAAGACATTGGTCAGATGGTGAATGTCGATGGCGCCGGCGTGCTTCATGCCGCGCGCCAGAAAGGCGTCTCCGACCGAGCCGAAGAATACCACGGAGAGAATGATGAGATATTTACGAAGCGTCAAAGTTACTTCAGCCGCGAAACCCTTGAATTTAAGTGGTGGCCAGGGACGAAGTCGAACAACCGACGCCAGCCTTTTCAGGGCTGCAGCCGCCGGGTCGCATCTCGTTCACCTTACCACATTTCAACCCCGTTTTTCCTGCGCTTGTGTGGTGCCATGACTGCAGCCAATAGCGACTTTTCGGCGCTAGTTTTCGCGAATCAGCATGGCGTGAATCTTGCGAGCGAGGACTTGGAGGTTGAATGGTTTCTGGAAGAATGCGTCATTCGGGCCGAGGATGTCCGGACCCATGGTCCGATCGGTGTAGCCGGACATGAAGATCGTTCGCACTCCCGGCCGCATCTCCGTTACTTGCCTGGACACAGCGGGACCGCTGTGCCCAGGCATCACAACGTCGGTTATCAAAAGGTCGATGGGGCCGGTATGCGACTTACAAATCTCCAACGCCACTTCGCCATTTTCGGCCCCCAAAACTTGATAGCCTCGGGCACGCAAGAACTCGGAAGTGACCTGGCGAAGGGGAGTCTCATCTTCCACGAGAAGGATGGTTCCCGATCCGACTGGCTCTGGCTCGCTGGGTGGGGCTGGCTCTGCTTCCCGCTCCATTTCCTTCACACGAGGAAAGTACACTCTGAAGGTGCTCCCCTTCCCGGGCTCACTGTCGACCGAGATTGTTCCGCTGCTCTGCTTCACGATGCCATACACCGTAGCCAGGCCCAAACCCGTTCCCTTGCCCATTTCTTTGGTGGTAAAGAAAGGATCAAAGATCTGCGCCTGAACGGCTGGGCTCATGCCCACCCCGCTATCACTGACTGATAACAGGACGCAGGGGCCGGATGGAGCCTCTGCCACGCCACCGGGGACCGTGCTGGCATTCACTTCGACATTCCGAGTCTTGACAGTCAGTTTGCCGCCGTGGGGCATGGCATCGCGTGCGTTGACGGCGAGGTTCATGACGACCTGTTCCACTTGTCCGCGGTCAGCGCTGACACAGCCCAGCGCGGGATCGAGCGAGAGAATGGTCTCGATATCCTCGCCGAGCAGACGCGCCAACATCTTCCAGAGATCGTTGATCACGGTATTCAGGTTCAGGACGGTAGGGCTCAAAACCTGTTGGCGACTGAACGCCAACATCTGCCTGGTCAGCGCCGAACTCCGATCGGTGGCAATTCGGATCTGTTTCAGGTAGCGATCGATGCGCTGAGGGTCCTGTTTCGCCTTTTCCAGCAACTCCAGGTTCGCGCTGGTAATCATCAGAAGATTATTGAAATCGTGTGCGACTCCACCTGCCAGCCGGCCAACGGCTTCCATCTTTTGGGCTCGCTGAAATCGCTGCTCCAGCAATCGCTGCTCAGTGACGTCGCGCAGGATGGAGAGAATGCAAAGCTGGCCCTCCAACTGAACCGGGTGGGCAGACAACATGATCTGCCGTTCCTCGCCGGATTTTGTCCGAAACGTGGTCTCCCAGTCGGTGACGCGCTCGCCGCGCCGGAGCTTCTCCGCCATGAGGGAACGGTTGTGCTCGTCAGTCCACACCCCGAGATCGAGCGCACTTTTGCCAATTAATTCCGAGTGCTCATACCCGATGGTGGCTGCAAATACATCGTTGGCTTCCAGATATGTGCCGTTTTCCAATGTGCTGATGGTGATGCTTTCCGGATTCGCTTCAAAGGCAACGCGGAACTTGGATTCGGCCTCGAGTCGTTTCAGATTGGCCTTGTTGGCATTGACCGAACTGCGAAATTCGCGGAGCTCACTGAGGGAAAGTCGGGCTGCAAAACACAGAATTGAAGTGCCAAGAAGGGAAAAACTCACTGCACGCCAACCCTGCCCTAGTTCTGCCGCCTGCAGAAGGACGATGAGGGGAGCCAGAGCAAACACGGTGTTCTCAAGCAGCGTGCTGGTGACACTCTTTTCTCGAACGGCCGTAGGAAAGAAGCCGGGAGCTGGCTTCCACTGAGCGGCCCACAGCGCTATCCCCAGAAAAGGGCCGGTCCAAATCAAATCCAGCCAGGCTCCGGTAGGAAGTTGCTGTCCAACTTTGAGCTGGCGATAGGCCTCGAAGGTTGCGCCCGCCGCCAGGATTCCGAGGAATAATAGCAACGTAAGATATAGCCCGCGGATTTGCTTGGTGCGCGCGCGCGCCGCTTGTATCACGCATAAGGCAAGAACCGCGACATGCCCTCCGATTTCGAGTTCCGAGGACCTCCAAATATAACCAATGCGGCTCTCGCTCAGGGATGGCACGTAATACCAAGCCAGATAAATCAACGCGTAAATAATGGCCAATTGAACAAAATCAAGGAATGACTCGACATTGAGAGAGTCCGACTCCTCCGTCGGGTCGAGAATGAGCGCCATGATCAGGAGAAGAGAGCGCGCATCGGTTAAAACATAAGCCAGAGAACCGAGGGGAGGTTCGCTCTTCAGGAAGGATTCGTAGTAGAGCCAACCGATATTTCCTAAAGCCCAACTGAGAAAGCTGCACCCGACGACTCCCCAGAACAACCGGGTAAACCCAACTCCCCGCCGTCTGGCACCGAAGCAGGCAGCGGCCGCCAACAGAGCGGAAACAATCTGCAGGCTATTCGCGACAAAGGCACCAAGAGGAGTTCTGCCTAAGAACACGGCCTGACCAACGTGGAGCGAAACGATGATGATGGCCGCAGTTAAAAGCTTCCGTTGCATCTCAATCTCTCGTTTCAGGGTTTCAGCCGCAGGCCAGGACTTCAAAGAGTCTAATCATCGCTAGTTATCCGATCCTCCGGCATTGGCAGGAATGAAATGTAGCAAACGCTTGGCCCTTCTCAACAGCGGTCATTAGCCTTTCTCATCGGCCTTTTTCATCGAGAAGAACATCGAACGCGCCAGGCGAAGAAGGAAGAGTGGGTCCGTACGCCACGCTGATCCCGCGTGCTGGCTGCTTCTCCCCGGGCGACATTCCAACGACGACAAAGACAACATCATTTGATACCAGAGTGTACTCGGGGCAAGACTCCGGACTCAACTGAACGGGCGTCGGAATCAGTATCCGAAGGATGAATACTTCTGGCTTCGCTACGCAGTGGTCGCATGCGAATTAGGGAACGATGAACAGCGCGAGAAAGGCTGCGTCGTTTCTGACGAAGAAGAGATCTTGCACGGCTGAATAGGGCCGCTCGCTCCCGCCGATTCTAACCGAGGCCTCAGCAAGAGAGCCGGTGAGGCGACGAAACCGCGCGCGTCTGACGTATCGATCGACGCTCTTCGAGACTCCTGCAGCGATCGACTAAGGAAAACGTTGGGGGCTGCCGATAAGAGGCCACCTGTTGAAGTGGAATTTAAGCCAGGTTGAATTCAGAGCGCCGGCAATCAAGTGAAAACCGGACGCCCTGGGCTTCACATTTACCAGCTATTCAAACTTCTGAAGGAGATTGCAATGTCTCGACGAGTACTCGCTCTGCTTTTCCTGTGTGCCTGTGCTGGCACTGTGTTTGCCCAGGACCTCTCAAACATCCAGATTCACGGATTCGCAACCCAGGGCATTCTTTATAGCTCCACCAACAACTTTCTTGGCGCCAACACCAGCGCTGGAAGTCTGCAATGGACCGATGGCGCGGTGAGCGTCAGCGACGCAATTTCAGACAAGTTGCGCGTGGGAATCCAGTTGCACATGTCGCAGCTCGGGGAATTTGGCGGTCCCGAACTCCAGGTCGACTGGGCGTCCGGCGACTACAAGCTCAACGACTATGCGGGCATCCGAGCGGGCAAAATCAAGACGCCGCTTGGGCTGTTCAACGACTCTCAGGACGTAGATGCGGTTCATCTGTGGGCGCTGCTTCCGCAGGGAATGTATCCCATCGCGAACCGCAGCTTCTACCTGTCCATCCTCGGCGGCGAGTACTACGGCGCCGCGAAGCTGGGAAATAAAGGCGGGACACTCGTGTATCGCGGGTATGTCGGATACCGTTCGCTGGACATCAACGGCGGGTACCAGAACGAAATCAACAGCGGCGTGGAGTCGCTGGAAACTGGCCTTGGCGTGCCCTATACACCGCCGACCACCCCATCCGGTGGCATGTCTTTCGGCGGCGACGTACGCTGGATCACTCCGCTGAAGGGATTGATGATTGGCGAGAGCACCATGATCGCCGATCTGCATGGCAGCCAGGGCCCGGTTACGTTCGGTCAGCCCTTGAATGGCCTTACGCAGTACTACACCCAGTTCGAGAAGGGAAAATTCTTCGCGGACGCGGAGTACAGAAGGCAGCCGGTTGCATTCCATGAAGCCGCTGGCCCGGTTTATGTTCCGATTCCGCTCGACTGGCGCAGCTGGTACGTGGCGACCGGTTATCACGTCACCGAGAGGCTCCAGTTGGGAACGTACTACAGCCACTTCGTGGACGCAGGCGGTACCAATAATACGTCTCTGGCCGCCAACTACTCCAAGGATTGGACTGTCGCTGCCCGATACGACTTCAATTCCTACTTCTACGCAAAGCTGGAAGAGCATTTTGTTCATGGTACCGACGGGGACTATTACGCGGACGACAACCCGAATGGTGAGAAGCCCCGGGCGAACCTGCTGGCAGCCAAGATCGGCTTCAGCTTCTAATCGGTCAATAAAAACTAATTGGAGAAAATGCCATGAAAAAATCATACTTGCCAGCCCTGTTCCTCGGCCTTGTCCTCGCAGCTTCGGTTGCGAAAGCGCAAGATGCCGTGGTGGTCGCCAACAGCGGAGTGAAAGCCACGGAAGTGAGTTCGGACGATCTCCGCGACGTCTTCACGGGAGCCAAATCCAGTCTGAAGGATGGCTCCCATGTAACCCCAGTCACTCTGAAAGGCGGAGCCGAGCACGAAGCCTTCCTGAAGAAGTATGTCGGGAAGTCGGACTCAGCATTCCGCGCGGGATGGCGCAGCCTGGTCTTTACCGGCCAGGCGTCCATGCCGAAAACGTTTGACACCGATGCGGCCTTGATCGATTACGTGGCCGCTACACCGGGCGCAATCGGCTACGTCAGCGCAGGCGCCGCCAACGACAAAGTAAAAACTCTGGCAGTGAAGTGAGGATAGGAATGCGTAATCTAGGAATCAAAGCCAAGATCTGGTTCAGCATCGCTATCTTCGGTGCGGGTTACGTTGCTCTGCTTCTCCTGCTCCAGTGGACCGCATCAGAGACCCAGACGCATATGAAACTCGCGTCCGGGTCTCTGTTCCCCGCGGCCTTGCGGGCGCAGGAAGCCGAGGCGGCGTTTCAAAAAGTGAGCAAGGTCTACAACGACGCCGTGCTGTTGCAGGACAAGAAGGTGCTGGCCGGCGCCGCTCAAGATGGTCAAGCTGTGGTTTCGGCGTTGCAGGCGGCTCAGCAGGCAACTTCCTCCAACCCGGATCTGCAGAAGCAGATTTCTGCACTCATCGCCAGCTTCGAGGACGTGCAGACGCGCTCGAAGGCAACCTATACCGCGATGATCGACGGCGGGGACAACATCTCGTCGAAGACACAGCAGGCGGTTGGCGATCTGGCGAAGGACAACAAGCAATTGGAGGCGTCTTTTCAGGAGTTACGCAAGGGCCTCTCCAAGAACTTCGAAGCCGAGCTGGAAACGGTTGCAGCAGGATCACGACGCCAGCGTACGCTTGGTATCCTGGTCTTTCTGATTGCGGTGATCTGTGGAGCGGGCACATCAGCGGTGGTAATCAACCGCCAGATTGCGGTTCCACTGGATCAACTGGCCGGCCGTCTGCGGGACATCGCGGAGGGTGAAGGCGATCTTACCAAGCGTCTCGAGATCAACGGCAAAGACGAGATCAGCCAGGCGGGCAGCGCGTTCAATCTCTTCATGGACAAACTGCAGGCCATCATGCGGCAGGTAGCTTCCAGCACTTACCAGCTGGCGGGCGCCACCGAGGAAATCTCGGCTTCCGCTATGCAGATGGCGGAACACGCCAGCACGCAGCAGAACCAGACCTCGCAGATCGCTACTTCGATGCAAGAGATGGCATCCACTGTATCTCAGGTATCGGAAAACTGTAATCACGCCGCGGACAACGCGCGCCAGGCAGCTTCCACCGCGCGGGATGGCGGAAAAGCTGTCGAACGCACCGTTGAAACCATGCGCAGTCTCGCCGAGTCCGTGCAAACCATTGCCAAGCGGATTGGTGAACTGGGCAATAAATCGGATCAGATCGGCAAGATCGTCGGGGTTATCGATGATATTGCGGATCAGACCAACCTGCTGGCTCTGAACGCGGCCATTGAAGCGGCTCGCGCCGGCGAACAAGGCCGTGGGTTTGCTGTGGTCGCCGACGAAGTCCGCAAGCTGGCCGAACGTACCACTAAGGCAACCAAGGAAATCGCAGACATGATCGCCTTGGTACAACAGGAGACCAAGGGTGCGGTGAAGGCTATGGATCTGGGCACCACTCAGGTCCAGCAGGGAGTCGAGGCCACTCACGAGGCGGGAAGCAAACTGCAGATGATCATTGTCGCGGTCGAACGCGGCGCCAACATGATCACTCAAATTGCGGACGCAGCCAAGGAGCAATCGCGCGCTACCGAGCACGTCAACACCAGTGTCTCGGAAATCTCCAACTTGACTCAGCAATCGGCTGCGTCATCCAGCGAAACCGCCAAGGCATGCAGGGACATGTCGACCTTGGCCACGGACTTGCAGACCCTGGTCGGCAAGTTCAAGTTGGAAGTCGCTTCCCAGGGACATCAGAGCGAGACTCCGGAGCGTGAACCAGCGCCATCCGGGGCTCGGGCTGCAACTGCCGGACGCTACTAAGGTCTGGACGGCTGATGACCCACACTTGCTGTAAGGTGCCCCACTTTTCGATTCAGTTCTCGAAAAGTGGGGCATTTTTTGTGGTAGATTTTTTCGAGGCGCGATGAGTCCACTCGGACATCTCATCCCGCAAAGTTCGAAATTGGAAGCTGAGAGCCAAGGTGTGGCTTTGTTTTCGTAGCTGAGTGACGCACGTCGCCGACTCAGGTTCAAACGCGACGCTTGCTAATCGGTATCAAATCTCCGGCATGCGACACGCTGCCGGCGATGAGCAATTCCTAAGAGTCCGGGCAGACAAAGTATCTCGACGCTGAAGGAGAGCAGCGTTTTTGTTGGAAGCCTTAACTGCCTCCTAACCGATGAAGTTTGATGCCTGACCTTCGAATGGACATTCCCGCCTTGTTCGTTCTTCTGATTTTTCTTCGCGAGTCCTCGCAAACTTAGTCATAGCAATACGTTGAACGAGTGAGAGTCCGCAACTTCTTCTGCAATGCCAAATTCAACGGCACGAAAGGATAATAGTCCTGGTAACAGGGCGCGTGAATTGCTTTGTCTCCGGCGCATCCAGGAGCGGCCACCGCACGAGGTCGCCTGGCCAACTGCCAATTCGAGTGTGAGGAAAAATGCGCCGTCTTCTAATTCTGGTCGTCATCAGCACGATTTCTTATTGTTCATCTGCGTTCGCGCAGAGCACACTGCCAGCGCCCGTGCAGGTCAACGGAAGCGCCGGCCAATTCCGGATGGATTTTGATATCTCGGCGGCATGTCCTGGAGGCACGACGAGCGCTCCGGGAATGGCGACTCTTTGCGGCAACAGCAACACGGTTACGTTGTCGGTGAACGGCGCTTCCGCTTTCGTATTGCAACCAGGACAACCCGGACCAACTGGCCCGATGGGGCTGCAAGGTCCGGCGGGAGCAACAGGCGCGACCGGAGCTAACGGAGCACAGGGACCCGCTGGAGCGATCGGAGCAACAGGACCGACTGGCGCCACCGGTCCGAAAGGACCTGCTGGCCCTGCAGGCGCTGTTGGACCGCGTGGGCCGGCCGGACCCGCAGGTGCGATTGGGCCACAAGGACCTGCTGGAGTCGCTGGGCCCACCGGGGCCGTCGGACCGCAAGGATCCGTTGGGCCGATTGGGCCAACGGGACCGACTGGTGCCACTGGTGCGCAAGGACCCGCTGGAGCCACAGGAGCCATGGGACCGCGCGGCCCGGCTGGACACACAGGCGCTATCGGCCCGCAAGGACCCGCTGGACCGATCGGAGCAACAGGACCGATTGGCGCCACTGGTTCACAGGGCCCCGCCGGCCTCATCGGCCCGCAAGGTCCCGGAGGAGAGATGGGTCCGTCGGGACCAGTGGGCCCGCAAGGTCCCGCCGGGCCTGCAGGTGCGCAAGGACCTCCAGGAGTCGTAGCCGCGCCAATCGATTACGCACTGGTCACGCACGCTGGCCTCGTGTCCGCGGGATCACAAAGCTGGCCCATGCCAAGCACTACCTCTGAATTATTCGGGGACGTCGTCAGGGTGCAGGTCGACCTGACGAACGCATCGCAGGTCAGAGTGTACGCACAAATTGGAAATACTTACGGACCTTCAGGATCGATCATCTACTGCCAATACTCTCTGGACGGGGGCAATACCTGGAATCAACTCACGAAAGCTTCACCTGCGAGTTCCACAGGCGCCCAGCTTTCCGTGTGGGCACCGCTGCCCAGCGCTGCCCAACAAGACGTGCTGGTCCGAGCCGTTTCCAGCAACGGAAATTATGGCGACGTCGACATTGAAGCAGTCCACATGCAGGTGCGGTAATGAAAATTCTGACATTTTGCTTTCTTTCGCTGGCTACTTTTGTGCAAGCCCAGGTCACTCTAAGCGGAAACGCGAACCTGCAAGGAAGCTTCACGATGGGTGCCACGACTCTGGCCGCGTCTCCCATGTTCGGTTTTAGCGAGACCAATACGTCCTCGACGAACTTCCCGACCGTGAGTTACGGGATGCAGCGCTTCTGGGATTCTCCTCCGCTGCAGTGGCCGTCGATCAACACCGCGCCAGGAGTATTCAACTTTTCCAATCTGGATGCGGCTCTCGCGCAGGATTATTCCCGCGGCGTCACGGAATCACTGTACACTCTGGCCCGCACGCCACCCTGGATCACGTCAAACCCGACCGACACGCTTTGCAACTATCAACTGCCCGCCACGGGTGGGGGGAACGGCGAGTGCTATCCGCCCAGCGATCTCAACGCGGACGGCAGTGGGACCAATGCAACGTGGAAAGCTTGGATTACGGCGATTGCAAGCCACGTCGATAACTCGACCTACTTACAGACTCATGCCCACGTCCGCTACTGGGAAATCTGGAATGAGCCCGACAGCACGGGTTTTTGGATGGGAACCTTTGCACAGCTGGCGCGACTGACGGAGGACGCGCGCTGCATTATCCTGGGAAGTCAAGGCGGCCAGAACGTGATTCACCAGAACGGAAACGGGACCGCAACTCCCTGCACTGCGACCGCGATTGATGCGACGGCACAGATTGTGATGTCATCCGGCCACGCCAACACTCCCTCTGTCTCGACCTTTGCGCAAAACCAGCTCTATTGCAACAACACTTCCGGCAGTCCGAGTTACCAACTCCCTTGCCCGATTCCGGCGAACGCTACCGCCGCGGCCGTCGATGTGATCAACTACCACATGAAGCCGGGAAACTCGGCGGGAAATTATTGTCCGGCGCCGACTCCGTGCACGCCCGAGACGGCGATGGCGATGTATATGGCGAGCGTGCGGGATTATTTACAGCCAGCGGAGCTGGCGAAACCGTTCTGGGATGGCGAGATGTCCTATGCCACGACCGGATTCACGAACGCCTACACTGACTCCGACATGCAGGCGTCGTTCATGCCGCGCATGTACCTGACGATGTGGTCGCTCGGAGTTTCCGGGTCGGCGTTCTACACGTGGGACTACTTAAAGAACGACACGTCGGCGGAGGTGTTGACCGCTTATCAGCAAACTTACAACTGGCTGGCAGGCTCAGTGCTGACTTCACCCTGTACTGCCAGTGGGACGGTTTATCAATGCACCATCAGTTCGACTGCCAGTTCGGCTGCGGGCGTGGTCTACGGCATCATCTGGGACACTTCGCAGAGTTGCTCCGCAGGAGTTTGTACCACCGCGAATCAGACGGTTGCGGCCCAATGGAAGTACTACCAAGATATGACGACTGCCAGCACACCGGCAGCTATTTCAGGGAATAGCGTTCCGGTGGGGATCAAGCCTGTAGTACTGTCATGGTGATCGTTTCCGCTTAACGTTCTGCTGTGAGCGGAACTGGTGCACTTTGAGAACGGAGCGCCGCGGAGAGGAAAGCTGTGTAAAGGCACCGCCGCCGCTGCCCATTCACTTTCTGCACTTCTCCGAGGAGGCTCAATGGAAGCCGCATCTGTAGCTACGGCGCCCGCAATTCGCCACCTGGCTCTGTTGTTTGGAACACTCACGCAGTTGGAACTGAACAACTACCTCGAAATCGTCTCTGACACAGAAGCAAGAAAACAAGAGATCAAGCGCATGTGGCCGGCTGCAACGGCGGCGTTCCAGGAGCTTGCGGCAGCGGAAACGGGGGTAGCCGAATCGATTGAAACGCGTCCGTTGGATGCTGCCTGGAATGACTATTTAACTGGCATCAGAACAAATCCTGCATTCGCGAAAACGTTTGCGAATATCCCCATTTCGTTCGCGGAAGTCGAGATCGACAAGTTGGTTGCGGGACAACGGGTTGTTCATCTGCACTCGGTTCAAGAGGTCAAAAACAGAGGCGTACCAGAAAATCTTCCCGCATTCTGTCTGGAGCCGGGACAGGAATCGACGCCGATTACGATAGCGCGTACGGCCAATGCTGCGTTCACCGCCAGCAGCCACAATCCGAATATGCGATTTCTTGGCGTATATGAAACGGCATACGAACCCAACGCACTCGGCTACCATCCGGGCGGCCAACCGGTTCACGCGATCATGCTGCTGCTGGGATACGGAATATCAACTATCAACGTTTATCGTGTGGGCAGTCGCATGATTTTAGGAAACGGCTTTCATCGTTTATATGCCTTAAGGTCACTCGGTATTACGCATGCTCCAGTCGTGATACAAGAAGTCACCCATCCAAAACTGGAAATGCCGGCGACGATTGGCGACGTTCCGATTGAACGCCTTATCCACACACCCAGGCCTGCGCTATTGAAGGACTTCTTCGATGAACGGTTAATCTGCGAAATTACTCAAAGACCTTTTATCAAGACGATGCAGATCGCCTGGGGCACCAACGAGGCATTTGTTCCGATCCCAGATTAGCGATACGTATGAACCTCGAATAGTTGCTGTTCAGCCAAATTGTCGATCTCTGTGGACTTGAGGATGACGATAGGTAGGTTACGTTCGTGTTTGGATAAAGTGATTCCGGCGATTAAGGTCTGGATCAAATAATGCCGATTAGAACCCTGGCAACGAACCAGTTTCGATTCAGGAGAGAACAATGTCGGTCTCTGGAATTTCCAGCAGCAGTTTTTCTGACTACCGAACTCAAGGCACCCAAAACAATTTGCAGAAGGTGCAGCAAGAGTTTCAACAGCTCGGGCAGGACTTGCAATCGGGCAATCTGTCCGCGGCACAATCGGATTTCGCGAGTTTGCAGAGTCTCGAGCCCCAGGGCAACTCGAATTCATCTTCCCAAGTCAGCAGTCCCATATCACAGGCCTTCAACCAGCTTTCCCAGGATCTTCAGTCCGGAAATCTGTCGGGAGCGCAGCAAGACTACGCGACGCTGCAACAAGACGTCGAGGGTAAAGTTGAGCAAGGACACCACCATCATCATCACGATGGCGGCGGGAGCCAAGGAAGTGCGATCAGCCAGGCATTTCAGCAGTTGGGACAGGCGCTGCAATCCGGCAATCTCACGTCCGCTCAGCAGGCCTATAGCACCTTGCAGCAGGACTTGCCACAGTTCGGGCAGACTAGCGCTCAGACTAGCGCCCAGCAGACGCAGTCATCGTCCCAGTCCAGTTCGAACGGCGTTTCGGTGACCGCCTAGTTGCCGGGGATTGCCCCGGCGATTGGGAGCACGGGCTTGACGATGTTGAGCGTCGCCGACAGCAAGAGTGGGTTCTGAAAGGTTATGGTCTTTAGTCCCAGATGCAGCAAAACGAGCGCTCGTGACTATCAGATCGTGAAGATCAGATCCTGACGCTCAGACTAGGGCCTGCGTCAGGGCTGGAGTGATCACTGGATGAGACATCGGATGAAGCATCCGAGCCACTCAGTGAGGGCGATGTAGTAACGGCCGGCTGCTGATCGGACTGGCCGGCGGGCGCCGATTGGATATTCTGGCGAAGCTCAGTCACCGCTTGCCCAGCTCCTGAGAGGTCGCCAGCCGCCAAAGCATTTCCCACGGCTTGCAGGCCCTGGCTAATCCGTGTGGCGAATTCACTGGTCGGCTCGCCACTAGCCGGTGAAGAAGACGGGACAGCTTTTGTTAGCTGCGTGAAAGCTTGCTGAGCCGCTGGCAAGTTGTTCGACACCAGCGCTTCCTTTATGCCCTGTAAATATTGCTGAATCGTGGGCTGGACATAAATAAGTTGCGGCGTCGAATTCAACTGGATCCCCGGTGCTGACATATGTCTTCTCCTTTTAGTTCCTTGTGCATCCAAAAAGCCCTCTCTAGGCTCACGGAGCCGATCATGAATTTCTGCAGCCCTTGCTATCGGCACTTCCGCGTCGCGGGCTGAGTGGTTCGACAGCTTTGGGAGGTTACGATTGTAAGTTCGACCTGGTTACTGCGCGCGCTGCGGCGGATTGGCACATGGATTGCTTCGCAGTAATCAAGTAAGGGCGACTTCGGCTTCCCAGGTTAGTGTTGCATGAGAGCCCGTACGAACGATCACGAAGTCCCAGGGCCAAGCAAGAAATATTCGAGTCCGGAAACTCCCTGGCGAGTCCAAGCAGTGCAAATACACAGAAGAAGGAAAGTTATGAACAACACCACAGGGCTGAGACCCCTCATCCACGTCGCCGTTGCGAACGGCGAACCCATTCGGTTTGTAGGTTTGCGAACCTTTCTGAACTCGCAGCCAGACCTTGAACTGAATTGCATCGATCCATCCGAAATTACAAACGGTAGCAATATTGACGTTGTATTACTGTGGAACCAAGCCGGCAAGAAAGCCTTAGACGTTATGGCGGGATGGCGAGCTCGGGATCTCAAGCTGCCCATTGTCTTGATTGGCAACCGCATGAACGACGAGGCCATGTACGCCGCCATTGTTTCCGGAGCGAAGGGCTGCGTCGAGGAAGAGGCACCGGCGATGGAGTTTGGGCGTGCCCTTCGCGCGGTTCACGGCGGCTCAGTCTGGGCTCCTCGCAGAGTATTGTCATTGCTGGTCGAGCGGTATAACGCGGCTTCGGAACGCGCTTCTCAGCCTTCTCGCCGTGGGCTCACCAATCGCGAAAGGCAGGTCCTGGAGTTGCTGGTAGCCGGCTGCTCCAACCGGGAGATCGGCGATCCTTTGGGAATTGAAGAGCGCACAGTGAAGGCACATGTGGCAAAGCTGATGCGCAAAGTGGGAGTGCGAAACAGAATCGCCCTTTCGATGCACGCCGTCGCGCACTCACTTGTTTCGAGAAACTAAAACGACGAATCTAGACGGCTTGATAGGCGGGACAAATGTTCCTGGCAATCAGGTAGTGGTGCAGTTTGGCTTACGCATTAGGCCGGTTCAGCGGGAGATCCTTCGCTACGCCTGAAAAACGGCTACGCTCAGGATGACACAGTCGTGTAAAAGCCAAACTGCACCACTACCGGTAATCCTGGTATCAATCCGAGGTCGTTACTCTGAGGTCATTACTCTAGATTCTTCCAGCGCACTGCGGACGGCCCGAGCCAAGGTCGAGAGGCTGAACGGCTTCTGCAGGAATATACCGTCGCTTCCTAACGAGTCTGCATCGACCCGGCGATCCGCGTAGCCTGACATGAAGATGACCGGTAACCGCAGGCCCCTTTGTCGTATCGCAGCGGCTAGCTCAGGTCCATCGCCTCCCGGCATGATCATGTCGGTCAACATGAGGTGGATCGGTCTCTTCGCTTCCGAGAAGATGCGCAGAGCTTCGTCGGGATTGGAAGCCTGCAATACCTGATAACCTTTGGTGGACAAGTAATTACAGGTCACGTCGCGAATTCCCTGCTCGTCCTCAACAACGAGGATCGTTTCCGATCCCGCAGGATCTTCGCCGATTGTGACCGGTTTATACGCGACTGCAATCCTTCCCTCGGCTTCAGGCAGATACACTTTAAAGGCGGTGCCTTGGCCCAGTTCGCTATAAACCCACACGAATCCGCCACTCTGCTTCACAATACCGTACACCGTGGCCAGACCGAGGCCGGTTCCTTTACCGCGCTCTTTGGTTGTGAAAAAGGGCTCAAAGACCCGTCCCAGGGTCACATCGTCCATGCCGCATCCCGTGTCAGTAACGGAGAGCATGACGTAGTAGCCTGGCCTCGCCGTTTGCACGTCGCGCGAACTGAAGTAGGATCCGTCCAAACGAACACGATCTGCACCGATTGTCACTCGGCCGCCCTTAGGCATGGCATCCCGAGCGTTTAACACAAGGTTCATGATCACTTGCTCAATCTGAGCCTGGTCCGCGCGGATCAATTTAGGCTCATGGGAGAGAGAAAAACACATTTCTATATTTTCTCCAAGGAAGCGAGGCAACATCCCGCATAGATCTGACACGAGCTTGTTCAGGTCCAGCACTTTCAGATCCTGCACCTGACTACGACTGAACGCCAACAGTTGCTTGGTGACGGACGCAGCTTTCGTTCCAGCCTCGGTTATCTGACTCGCATAGTGAGTGATCTTGACCGGATCGTTGGCGGAATCCGCAATGAGCTGCGCGAACCCATTCATGACCATCAGCAGGTTGTTGAAGTCGTGGGCGACTCCTCCTGCCAGTTGCCCGACGGCTTCCATTTTCTGAGCTTGCAGCAGTTGCCGTTCGAGGTGACGTTGTTCGGTGATGTCTTCAATAAATACTTCGTACCCGGTAGTCTTTTCATCCTCGCAGCGGATTCGCCGTCCGCTTAATCTTACCGTCAGCTGCGCCCCATCTTTACGCTTCAGCGCTCCTTCGCTAACCACTGTGTCGTGTCCGGAGGGATACCGTTCTGGTCGGCAAACGCGATCACTGGGATGGCAGTACATCGCATCACAATCCTCCAACCGCAGAAGTTCAGAGTCGGATTTATACCCCAGCATCGCCACCAGAGCGGGATTGACCATGAGCAGTTTGCCGTTCGAATCTGCTCGATAGATGCCGTAAGGCGCTCCCTCGATGATTGAGTGGTATTGCTCTTCAGTGCGACGAAGAGCCTCTTCCGCCTTCCTCTTTTGAGTGATATCAAAAAAAGTGACGACCGATCCCTCTACAACCTCATCCCGTACGATGGGGTGGGACCAATATTCGACCGGAAAGCTGATTCCATCGACTCCCCAAAACACTTCGTCGTCGGAGTGGGCAGGCGTTCCGCTACGAAGCGTCTGGTAAATCGGACACTCCTGTTCCGGATACGGGCTGCCGTCTGCACGCTTGGAATGAATCTTGGAGTGCATATTTTGACCCAGGAGCGCTTCGGCAGAATCATAGCCGAGCATGCCAATCGCGGCGGCATTGCAAAATGTGCAAGCACCGTTCAAATCCAGTCCAAAGATGGCCTCCGCACTGGAATCGAGCAACAACTGCAGCTGTTCGCGGCTTTCACGAAGTGCAGCTTCGGCAGTCCGTACGGCAGTGATGTCATGCGCCAGGACCAGGAGCGCACGCCGTCCTCGAAACAGGATGGCTTGCGAACTGATCTCGACGTCGATCGTGGAACCGTCCTTCTTGACGTGCTTCCAGACCTCGCGGGATGAGGTAGCGCCCGGGCCATCGGGTGTCGAGCCTTGCCCTTCGATGAAGGGGATCTCCTCCGGGTGAACATCGGCCACTGTCATGGAGAGGAACTCATCGCGCGAGTATCCATAGTGGCTGACCGCTGCGTCGTTCACCGCCAGGAAGCACAGATCTCCGATGTCGCAGACCCACATGGGATTGGGATTGGCCAGAAACAGGAGCCGGTATTGCTCTTCGGACTCGCGCAGTTCCCTCTCGGCCCGGTCACGATCCTGGCGGAGTCTTTGTTCAGTAATCACCCTCCAGAGCACAACCTGAAGCCGGTCAAGATCCTGCTTCAAGACATAATCGGAAGCTCCGGCCCGGATGCACTCCGAGGCGAATTTGTCCCCCACTCCGTCGGCAATCACGATCAAGGGAATCCGGCGCCCCCTCGATTCCATCAACTGTAACGTGCTCAGCGCGCTCCATTCGGAACAAGAGGCTGCCAACACCAAGTCGTAAGCGCGCATCTCGAAGAGGCGTACGAAGTCAATCGGCATGGACGCCACATCCGCGTGGATATGAATGCCCGAAAGGTCTTGCAGCTTACGAAGACACAGCGCAGCGTCCTCCTGACTTTTTTCCAGGAGTAGTATTTCAACAGTCTCACTGTTGGTTGATGGTCGTTCTAATTCCATAGGGTCAAAGCTATTAGCAGGTCATATTGAAAGCTCTGTGCCGCACAGCACAAATTGGTGCGGTTCGAGATTCGTCGAAGGATTTTTTAGATAACGATGTGCTCGGCCTTGATCTCGCGTTCTGCCCCCATGAGGATGCTGGCCCGCTCAATCACGTTCCGCAGCTCGCGGACGTTACCCGGCCAGGTGTGCTGGCGCAGAATCGCGTCTGCTTCCGGAGTCAGGACAACATTGCGCGGGCACAATTTCGTCAAGAAGGCCTGGGTCAAAGAGCCGAGGTCGCTCATGCGATCACGCAACGGCGGCAACTCGATCGCGAACACAGACAGGCGATAGAACAGGTCTTCCCGGAAAGCGCGCTCCTGGACAAGTCTTCGCAGCTTCGCGTTCGTGGCAGCAACCACCCGAACGTCCACTCGAAACGTATCGGTGCTTCCGAGTCTCTGCACCTCTCCCTGCTCAACAAACCGCAGCAGTTTCGATTGCAGACCCAAAGGCAGATCGCCAATCTCATCCAGGAATAAGGTTCCGCCTTGAGCGGCGTGGATGCGGCCGACGCGGGACTGTACCGCCCCGGTGAAAGCTCCTTTGACAAACCCGAACAGCTCGGCTTCGAGCAGAGCCTCAGGGATGGCAGCGCAGTTGATAACCACAAATGGCTTCTGCCGCCGCAGGCTGAGTTGGTGGAGGGCATTGGCAACCACATCCTTACCCGTACCACTCTCACCCGTGATCAACACACTCGTGTCCCGTTGCGCGACCAGCCGAACCATCCCGCAAAGTCGCTGTACGGAGGGAGCGGAGCCAACAAAGCCGGGTAGTCCGTCATCATCCGACCTTCGATTGGCTGTGGCCGTAGATGAGGAGTGTCTCCTCTCCATGCTGAGGGGACCGTCGCGCTCGACCTCCCGCACCAGATGGAAACACGGCGAATCGGGAGTGGGAGCCGCGAGGATGGGCTGCCCAGTGTGCGAATTAACCGGGATGATTTCAACTCCGGGGTAGTGTGACTCCAGAATCTCGCGAAACTCTTCAACCTTCAGATCAGGGAGGGCGGGGTCGAGCAGGACCAGAGAAATAGCTCCCGTGTGAATCCTCTCGAGCGCCGAAGCACCACTCGTGACTTCTTGGATCTCCCAACGGCCAGATTGAAGCCGGGAAGAAAGTTCGCGTCGGAGATCGTCGTTCGAGCTTACGAGCAAAACCCCTACCGTCGCCGGAATGATCGGGCCTTGCGAAGAGAAAGATTGACCTATCACTACGCTAGACATGAGCTAACCTCGCCTGATTTTTTCACTTCGCTACACCCGTCGCCCAAGAGCACTTTAGGCAGCCGCATCTGCACCCCAGAGAAATGGGGATTGAACATGAGTTCCCCGCCGGCAATGGCAGTCATTTCCTGCGCTAGTTCCTGGCGCGGCGTCATATGACTGGATTGTGTTTCGGTAAGCTGCGACCCGTAATAACCGTGATTGACAGCCTCCACTCGAATCAGCACGCTGTTGGCTTCTGATTCAATCGAAACTAACAGCCTGCTCCCTCGCATGAGAGGCTGTAAAAGATCTGATAGCGCCATCTTCAAGGCTGATGAAACTCGGTTGTGGGACAACTTGACGCGGTCTTGGCCGGAGCCATTCCTGTCATCCAAGGTCGGCTGAAAAACAAATTCGACTTTCGCAGAGGCAGAATGCGCCCGGAAACTGGCCAGAACCTCCCTCACCATGGACGACGCTGTGAACGTAGTAATGTCCGAGGCAGGCTTTTGCAATTGAGCCAGAATGCGGAGATGCTCGAAGGAGTCAGTCACTCGTTGCAGTTCCTGTAACGATCGCTCGATAGCCTGTTTGAAATCATCCACCGTGCTCGCGCTCAGGAGCGCAAGCTCAAGCGTACCCTGAAGTACGCTGAGTGGTTGAGTGGCCTGATGTAACCCGCGGGACATGGGGTCTGAGATCGATTTCTTCACCGACACATTTCCCTCGGAAGCTCTGGCATGAGATGACATTGAGTATCCCTTTCTAGTTATCGGAGAGAACGTATCCTACGCCGCGAACGGTGCGGATCAATTTGGTGCAATCCCCAGCGTCTACTTTGTCGCGAACGTACTTGACGTAGACGTCAATGAGATTGGTCTTGGCATCGTAGGGCTCCTTCCATACGTTTTCCATGATCATTGGCCGGTTGACCGGCTTGCGGGCGTTCATCATCAAGTACTCCAGAAGCGCGAACTCCTTCGCGGTCAGGTCGATCCTTCGTCCAGCCCGCTCGACCCGAAATTCCGACCGATTAAGAACCAGGTCGGCAACCTGCACCTTCTCTCGCGAGGCTTTTCCACTGCGCCGAAGCAGCGCGCGCACCCTCGCGGTTAACTCGTGGAACGAGAAAGGCTTGATCAGGCAGTCGTCGGCCCCGCCATCTAATGCCGTGACTCGATCTTCCAGCCGGTTTCGGCCGGTGAGCACCAAGACTGGCAAAGTGGGCATGGTTGGCCGCATTTGTGACAACAGGGCCATGCCATCCACTTTGGGGAGATTCAGGTCCAGAATAAGGAGGTTGTAGTTGGTCTTACCGACGGCCTCGAGGGCAGTCTGGCCGTCGTGGACCAGGTCCACGGCGTATTTGTCGGTTTGGAGCCCACGCTGCAGGAAGTTCGCGAGCGGGATGTCGTCTTCAGCGATTAATACCTGAGCCAGATGATTGACTGGTTCAGAAGGTTTCGTCTCACACATTTCGTATTCCATCGGTCCTCAATCGCAAGGCAACCTCTGCTTGTCGAGGCTGCGAAATTTTGCACTGCAACGTCGTAGATCGTGACGTTATTGCTTCTACACTTCGCAAAAAAAAGGAAACCACACCAGCAGACCGGCACCCTTGGGGGGAGGGGGGAGGGCCGATCCGATACGTTACAAAGCAATTAGGATGCCTTAATCTCGATCTAACGTATCTCTATGAATTAGAGTGAGTTATGAAATCGCGAGGGAAATCGGCCGAAGGTGGGCACTGGGGTCGATTCGAACACCGTGTACTGAAATCGAACAGAGACGGATCATCCCGATCCATTGGGTGGACCGGGGTTGTGGGAACATTCGCCGACCTTGAGCTACTCTTTTTTGGAGTCAGTCTTCGTGGCCGCAGGTTCTCCTGCCTCAGGCTTTTCGTCCGGGTCTGTGTCGGTTTCTATATATTGGACGATCAATGAGATGCGCCGGTTCGACGGATCCAGGGCATCCTTCGAATTGCGCAAGCGCTGGTCAGCGTAGCCTCGAACCTGGGAAACTTGATCCTCGCGAATGCCGTTCTGCTGCATCAGGCGGCGGGCGGCGTTGGCACGGTCGGCGGACAGCTCCCAGTTGCCATAGCCGCGCGCGCCCGTGTAAGGCTTGGAATCCGTATGCCCCTCAATGGAAAGCTTGTTGGGAAGTTTCCCCAACTCCGCGGCCAGCAAGACCAGTAACTCTTTACCATCCTGATTGGGTACGGTGCTGCCGCTTCCGAAAAATGTTCCGGAGGCGGACTCGAGCAGTTCAATCCGCAAACCTTCTCCGGTAACCGTCATCTGGATTTGATTTTTCAGTTTGTCGAAGTCGTCGAGTTTTTGGACAGCTTTTTGCAATTGCTCCTTCAGCTTGGGCATGTCTTCTTTCTTCAGCATGAAGTTCTCGCCCGAGCCGCGCTTGTCCGTACCGACTTTCTTTGAATTCCCGGATGGATCTTTGAAATAGCCTCCAATCGCCTCTTGCACTTGCTTGCTGGAATTCATCAGCCACAGCACGATGAACAATGCCATCATCGCGGTCACAAAGTCGGCATAGGCAACCTTCCAGGCGCCTCCATGGTGTCCGCCATGGTTGACCTTCTTCTTGATAACGATGATGGGACGGGTTGCCATATCAATTCCCGTGGGCTAAGCTGATGCCGCAGCCGCTGCGTCTCCGCCGGTGCCGCGGCACGCTTTTTCGACTTCCTGAAAGGAAGGACGGACATGTCCCGGAATGGCGCGGCGGGCGGCCTCCACGGCCATGATCGGTGCAGTCCCTTTCAGGAAAGTAATCATCACCACACGAAGAACGTAGAGGTATGCCCTCTCATCCTCGGCGGTCTTGGCCATATTCGCCGCGAGTGGGCCCACAAACCCGTAGCAAAGCAGAATGCCAAGAAATGTACCCACGAGAGCTGCGGCAACCTTCCGCCCAATCTCTTCCGGGGGCCCTCCCAAGGCGCCCATGGTGATGACCACGCCCAGAACAGCAGCCACAATGCCCAAGCCGGGGAGCGAGTCCGCCATGCTGCTTAGAGCGGCAATGGGCTGGCCGGCATCGTGGTGATGGACTTCCATATCAAGATCCAGCAGTTGGTCCAGATCGAATGGTTCCGAGCCGGTAACGGCCATGCGAAGCGTGTCGCAAACGAAATCGCGCACGTGGTGATCTTTCAAGAATTGCGGATGCTTGGAAAAGACCGCGCTCTTGGATGGCTCATCCACGTCGGCCTCCAGGCCCATTAACCCTTCCTTGCGCGCCTTGTTGAAGAGTTCGTACATCATCTTCAAAGACTCGATGTATCGCTTCTTGGTGAATTTGGATCCCCCAAACACGCCCACTACGCCGGATATGATTTTCTTGAGGATGTGGAGCGGATTCGCGATCAACACCGTGCCCATCGCGGCTCCTCCGATGATGAGGAGTTCGGCCGGCTGAAGCAGTACTTTTACGTTTCCATGCTCCATCAGGTAGCCGCCCATGATGGCGGCAATGACAATCAGAATGCCAATAATTGAAAACATGGCGGTCTAGTTCTCCCTCCGCGCCGGAACAGCGGCTTGTTCCGTAAGATCTTTGTGCGGACTGGTATGGGAAACGACAACCAGATCGACACGGCGGTTGGTTCTTCGCCCCGCTTCGGTCTCATTGCTCCCGAGTGGTCGATACTGGGAGTAACCTGCAGCTGAAACCTGCGTCGGATCGAAGCCATACCGTTCTATGAGCAATGCGACCACTTCGGTAGCGCGTGCGGTGGAGAGCTCCCAATTCGACTTGAATCCGTTCTTGTGGATCGGCACGTTATCGGTATGCCCTTCCACGCGAATCTGAAATCCCTGGGCGTTAAGAATGTGCGCAATGCGGGCTAGGGGAGCTTGCCCATCCGGAAGCAGTTCCGCGGTTCCACTGGCAAAGAATCCGACTTCGCGAAGGCTGACGACGAGTCCTTCCGGCGTCACACGCATTTCGATTTCGTGCCGCTTGATCTGATCTCCTAGCGCCTCTTCCAGTTCTTTCTTTAACTTATCGACGTCGACTCCCGCTCCGCCCGCACCGCCGGCCAGTTTCTCCGGCTCCAGAATCTGCTGTACCGGGCCGGGCTGTACCGGGCCGGGAGCGGCGGCTTCGACGCTGAGGGGAGATCCCTGAGCGCTGCCGGTGAACGCACCCAACTGCTGAAAGGCGCCGTGGATGGCCGCGGAAACTTGAACGACTTTCTTGTTGTCCATCTGAGACGTCGAGTAAAGCACAACGAAAAAAGCAAAGAGCAGCGTAATGAAATCGGCGTAGGAAACCAGCCACCGTTCATGATTCACGTGCGCGTGCTTTTGTCTTCTGCGGCTCATGCTGGTTGTGGCTCCGGCTGTTCTTGATCGACCAGATATCCCAGCAGTTTCGTCTCGAGAATGCGCGGATTCATGCCTTCCAGAATCGAGACCACTCCTTCCAGAGTCATTTCGCGCAAGACTAGATCCTCACGTCCCTTGATCTTCAGCTTGCCGGCAGACGGTAAAAAGAGAAGGTTGGCCGATCCTACGCCGTAGATGGTCGCAACGAATGCGACGGCAATTCCCTTCCCTACTTCGTCGATGTTCGAAAGATGCTGCATGACCTGAATGAGGCCGAGAACGGCTCCGATAATGCCGATGGTGGGCGCAAAACCGCCGGCCGACTCGAACACCTGGGCAATTTTCTCCGTATGTTCCGCCTGGTTATCGAGTTCCAGTTCCATCATCTTGCGCAACTCGTCCGGCTCGATGCCATCGACTGCTAGCATCAATGCTTTTTTAAGAAAAGGATCCGTAATGGCTTGTAGTTCAACGTCAAGCGAGACGATTCCATTCTTGCGCGCACGCAGCGCAAAACCCACCAGCGTCGCAACCAACTGCTTCGGGTCTTCAGCCTTGTCAAAAAAGACCCACCACAATCCTTTGAATGCGCGCAACACCGTAGAGAGCGGAAATTGAACCATCACCGCACCGATCGTTCCACCCAGCACGATCATGGCAGCCGTGGGCTGAAGGATCTGGGCGATCTTTCCGCCCTCCAGCAGCAAACCCGCCAAAATTCCTCCGACTGCAAGGAATATTCCAACAATCGTGCTCTTATCCACGAGATCTTCCTTCTGCAGGCGGGTTGATCATGTGCTCCAGCGATGTACGGCTCGTGACCCCCATTGCGGCTCCGGCACCAGCGCCGATCGGCAATCCGGCGATTACAGCGCGCCGGAACTCGATAACGCGGGCTATGACCTCATCCGTCGTCTCATGGACTAGAATCTTGTCCCCGCTCACCAGCGTGATCACGGTGTCGGGATTGCTTTCGACACACTTGATCAGATCAGAGTTCACGGTGATCGGTTGACTGTTCAAACGCGTAAGTCGAATCACGACATTCCTCTGTTAGGTCTGAGGGCCGGACAGACCGCCGGGACCCGCCCACTAATCGGCAATTGTGGGATTCTTCTGGAGTGGGGGACGCTTCGACTCTGTACCGAAGTAATTCGGCGCCCGTAACTCTGTACTGGATAGCGAATAGATTCGTTTCGTTCTAACCAAAAACTAACCTGCCTATGTTTACCCCGGCACTCGCCGGGGCATCCCTCAAGGTGAACAATCTATTTCTTCTCCGCCCCTCCGCCGTGACCTGCAGCTGCAGCCCGGCGATTCGGACGCTTCATATAGACTTCCACTTGCTGCTTCTCGGCCTCTGTCAACAGCCTTTTGCGCAACACCACGGCCATATGATCAACGGCCCGAGGGTAGCGGACGAGGTCCTCGCCCTTTACTTGCTCTTTCTGAAGCGCTTCGCCGACGGCGCTCAGTTTTAAGTCAAACTGTGCCAGATCAAAACGCGCTTCGGTCCAGCCCATGTACCAGAACCAGTCGGTGTAATAGAGCCAGCTGCGCTCGTTGAATGCACGCACGTGCGTGGGATCCTGCCACGCGCCCCAGGAAAGGTCATAGGGCACGCTGATGCGAAACAGACCGCCAACCTTGAGCAGATTCAAGCATGAAGTCATCGCGGTCATCAGACTGGGAATATGCTCCAGGCAATCGTTGGAGATGATCTCGTCGAACGAGTTATTCTCCAGCATGATCGTGCCGAAGCGGTCGGTTTCGAGCGGCTTCCCGATGGGTAGAGGGTGGTTGAAGTCCAGTACGGTATCTGGTTGCCAGTACGAATCAACATCCACGTTGAAGTGATCCTCGCGCCAGTCTTTTCCGCTGCCCATGTTCAGTTTCTTGGGGAATTCAGCGCCAAACATACAGGCAGCTGGTCCGGTTTCCTGCAGTGCTTTGCTCAAGATTTCGGATTCCTTTCGCTGAGAGAACCATTGGAAGCCCCGAGTTTCCAGCTGATGACGTTTCTTTTCGTCCCGCAGAAGAGATAGGCAACCGTCGACCAGCGAGTCATACGGGAGACCCAGGACAGCATCACCTGGTTCAATTTCCGTCTCGGCAGAACATTCGCTCACCACGGCTTTCGAGTTCGCGAGTAGATAAGACACGCGAACGGTTTCGAAAATCTTTGCACTATAAAAGTGAACATTCAGAACAATCTTCGACCGGGCAATGAGTGCATCCCGCTCTTTGCCGTATACGCCAAACGCTGCGTGGACCTTTACTCCACTATCTTTCAATGCCTGCAGGATGCGGCTTCGGCGGTCATTCAACGAACCGTAGAAAAGCACGTCGATGTCCTGAACTTTCGAGGCTGGGATGCGGCTTAGTTCCGGTACATATCCGAGGGGAACGTGGATCGGGGGACGCGTACACCTGAGGACCTCCCAGGTTTTCAGGTTGTTCAGGCTGTAATCCCACACCTGCTGCCGAATGCC
>JBEKRY010000032.1:0-27969 GCA_049517555.1 Candidatus Sulfotelmatobacter sp.
ATTACTTTCATCAACGCTACCTGTACGGAGTTGGCGTCTTCCAGCAGGGGTAGCTGGAACCGGCGTGGGCCGGATGCATTGGCGGCAATTTTCGCCTGCTCGCGACGGATGCGATCGTGAAAAAAGCAGTGGCGCCGGCTGCGGAGGGCGGGAGAACCGCACTGCGTACCGTTCACCTTGACGTGCTGACATCGTGGAACATTTTCGAGACCCATGGTTTTCTTGCCCTCATTCTTGTCGTGTTCATTCTCTTCCCAGGGGAAGCGCGGGTATCCCCCCTCCCCCCTGGATCTTTGGAATCCTGGGGTTGGCGGGAAATTCCCGGCAAAATCCGTGGGGCAAAGAAGTTAGACATCAAAATCTGTAAAACAAAGGAGTTAGCGCCGGGCGGTTTGGTCTCGGTCAGACCGCCGCGGCAAGGATGATGATTTACCGTTTGAAATCCAGGGTCAAGGTTGTACGTCACATAGGAGGGCTGTGGAAAAGTGCAGGCCTATGATTCAGTTACATTTCATTTCCAATTGGAGATTCGAGATTTCCGACCTACAATGGTTTTATGGAGATTTCTTTAGCGCCTGAGATTGAGGCGAGGCTGGCCCGGATCGCTTCCGAGGCGGGGAAAGCCACGGACCAGGTCGTGCAGGAATTGGTCGCGAACTACGTGGACCATGACGAATGGTTTAGGCGGGAAGTGCAGAAAGGGTTGGACTCTCTCGACGGCGGCAAGTTTGTGTCGCATGAGGAAGTGGGCCGGCAAATCGAGCGCATCCTCCGATCCTGATGACGGTTCGCTGGTCTCCTGAAGCCGCAGCCGATTTCGCGGCGATTGTCGAATACATCCGCAAGCAGAATCCCTCCGCAGGCGAACGCGTTGCACGGAAAATCTACGAAGGTGTCGCCGCGCTGGCATCGTTCCCGAATCAAGGACGCTCTGGAAGAATCAAGGGTACCCGTGAGTTGGTGTTCTCGCCTCTGCCCTATGTTGTTGTCTACCGAGTGAAGGACGAGGCGGTGGAAATTGCGCGCGTGTTGCATGGGGCGCAGCGCTGGCCGTGATATTGATTGGCGACGCAGCCTCGGGTGGGTTCGAACCGATTCAAGAGCTCCCGCCGCATGCTGCGCCTTGCCCACCCTTGCAAAGAACGCAATGATGGGGCACCCGCAGTGTTGGTCGGGCCCGCGAAGTCAAAAGCCCGGGCCACCCGGCCGTGCGGTTCGCCTCGAGTCTTGATTCGGTGTCAAAGAAGGTAAGCTGTATAGTTCTTCGAGTTAATCCTGATGGCCGGAACCGACTTGCACGGTCAGACGAAATCCCGCCCATGGCTTCGGGGCGTGCGAGAGGCTCTTTTTGCAGCCAATCTCACATGTGCGCTTTGCTACGGGCTGGCGACCTACGTGATGCAAGGCGGTCTCTCGTATCCACCAAACAATGACTCAGGGTATTTCTTTCTGCGCGGAGCCGTACGCCTTGCTGATTTAATTCACCTCCGGACCACCGCAGCGGTTTCGACCCATGCTGTCGCCCGCAGCGGAATGCCGATCATCATGAACAAGTTGGTCATCTGTGGCACGTTTCTAGTCTCCTTATGTGCGTTGTACTTTGTCATTTTGCTTTTGATACGGATTGGACGTCGTCTCTTCGATGAAGCAACTTTAAGGCTTGTTTCAGGGACGGTTGCTGTTTTTGCGGCTCCGGGATTTTGCTTGCTTGCGTCTAAGTTGTCATATGACGCCGCGGCCGCTGCTAGCCCACCGGAGTCCAGGTTTCTGCTAACAGTGCTGTGTGGTGAAATCTTTGGATTCTTCGTTCTAACTGCATGGGTGCGAAGGCGTTCAATCTCCGTTTGGATCGTCGGTGTGTTGCTCTTGCTTCATTTCGGCTTCTGGTGCTGGATCGGGGTTGGGGCAAGCCCCGGCCGCGAGTTCGGGGAAACATTCGGGCCAGTGTTTTATTTCTGTTTCTTACTCTGGCTAATTCCGTCCGCGATTGCTGCTTGGCTGGCATTCCTTCTACCGGCGCGATTCTCCTCACATAAAGAAAGGAGGATCGGCAGGTGGACCGTGATCGCTGGCGCGATTGGTCTGGTAATGCTCTTGGTTATTTGGCGGCCTGCGCGAGGATATTCACTGACAAAGGCGAAAGATTCCAAAATGGCGGTGATTGAGTTGTCGCGGGGACCGTGTTTTGGGATGTGTCCTTCTTATACGGTTACGATTCACGGCGATGGTTCAGTTGAGTACATTGGCGGTAGGCTTGCGAGACGCGACGCGCAGGCCGCTAACATCGGGACCGAAGCGGTGTCGCAAATTCTGCGGCAACTTGACGACGCTCACTTCTCCACTCTGGAGGATCGAGCGTTTAGTTGGTGCTTCGACAGTTCAAGCGTTTCGATCACCGTCTCGCTGGATGGAAAGACAAGGCGCATCGTCAGTGACGCCGGCTGTACGGGCGCAAAGTCTGGGCTCCAGTCACGATTCGTGCGGGTTGCGGATAATATCGACAAGGTTGTCGACTCCGAGGGTTGGGTCCGGTGCGTGGATGGCCCTTGCCGACAATGATCGGCGACACGGATGAGGGCGAAGCGTCGTCATCGTTGCTCGCATCACAAGATTGGGATAGGCAGTGGCTATCTCTGCCGTCCCTACGGGACTTGGTTCCGTTTTTGTTGAGCTTACCCCGGACTTACGTCCGGGGCTAAATTATGGCGCCCCTTCGGGGCTGCGGTTTCGTTGGGTCTCGCTACGGGAATACAGCCTAGTCAAAATCCCGACTATAGTCGCAAAGAACGCGACAAGGATGGGGCACCCGGCCACAACGTCAAACCCCCTACACCTTCGCGTGTGGCGGGAACTCCTTTCGGCGCTCGGGGTGCTGCACGCTGGCATGGGGTCCTTCGGCCCGCACAAAACGCGGGCCTCAGGATGACAAGTCATCTTGAGCAATGAAGTTAATTGGGCGAAGGGACGCCGCCGTATTTTTGCAGCCACTTCAATTCTTCTCTTACTTTTATTTTGCCGTGCCAGGGATTTTTGGCGAGGCTGTGGCCTTCGCCGGGGAAGATTAGAAGCTTGTTGGGGATGCCTAGCGAGTAGAGGGCGTGTTCGAGGAGATAGTCTTCGAGGACGGCGACTCGGATGTCGTCGGCGCCGGCGACCATGTGGGTGGGCGTTTTCACTTTGTCGACCTGAAAAATTGCGGCTTCGTCGTGATAGCGCTGGGGGGCTTCCCAGGGGCGTCCGCCGAGGAAGTAGGCGTCGTCATAAGTCGTGTCGTCGTTGCCCCAGTTGCCGACGTTTTCTACGGCGCCGGCGCCGGTGACGGCGGCTTTGAAGCGGGTGGTCTGGGTGATGAGCCAGTTGGTCATGTATCCGCCGTAGCTGTAGCCGCCGATGGTGAGGTGGTCGGGGTCGGCGATGCCGCCTTTGACGAGGGCGTCGACGCCTTCGAGAATGTCTTTGCCGGGGCGGGAGACCATGACGGGGACGATCTGCTGGAGGAATTTGTCGCCGTATCCGGTGGAGCCGCGGTAGTTGGGACGGAAGACTAGCCATCCGTTGGTGGCGGCCAGCGCGGCCCAGTCGTACCAGTCGGCGGCGAAGTGGTTGCCGTCGGCGTCGGCGGGGCCGCCGTGGATGAAGGTCAGCATGGGCAAGTGCTTGGATTCGAATTTGCCGGGAGGATAGATGAGCATGCCTTCGATGGTGGTGCCGTCGTCGGCTTTCCACTGGTAGGGCTTGCCTTGGGGCAGATCGCGTTCGGTGAAGAGTTTGTTGAATTGCGTGATGGGTCGCGCTTGATCGAGTTTGTCGGCGCTGTCGGCGAGGTAGACTTCGTCCGGTTTATCGAGCGAAGAGTGGATGAACGCCACGCGTGGGGAGTGAGCTGCCGCGGAAATGCGGGAGTATGTGCCGGGCCATGCGGTGAGACGATGGAGCGAGTCGGACGGCTTTGTGACGGAATACATTTGCACTTCGGTGCCGAGGCGCGCGGAAGTCAGCACGAAATCGTTTTCATTTAATTTGGCGACGGCGTAGTGCTCGATGGGGCCGATGAAATCTTTGCTCCATTGTTCGACTTTGCCGGTGTCGGTGTCGACCGAGTACAGATGCGGCTGCAGATCGCGGTAGGGGCCGGAGACGTCTCCGATTTCTACGGAGAAGAAGATGTGGCGGCTGTCGTTGGCCCAGCGCGGGTTGACTTCCACAGCTTGGTTGTTGGTCACTCGCCGAGAAGCAATGAAGTTTTGTGTGGGTGAGGGAGCCCGCAGGTCGACGACGTAGATCTCTACATCTTCCGTTTTTTCCTGGCGCTGATTGATCGCGTTGGTGAGGAATGCGAGCTTGCGGCCGTCCGGGGAAATGCATAGACGATCCACTCGCAGCGGCGACGTAGTCACGGACAGTGCGCCCGAGGTCAGATCCTCATCCTCTTTAGTCTCTTCGTGCACCTTCTCTTTGTGCACCTCGGAATCGGCCTCGGATCTGGCAGGGGCGGCGACGTGACGGGCAAGTGCGGCGGGGACGTTGAGCGCGAAGATGGTGTCGCCGCGTTCGGCGGTTCGATACTGGACTACATCTTTCCAGTCTTTCTTGTAGTCATCTTTTTGCGCCTTGGTCCAGGGCTGGCGGGTGGCGAAGTAAATGGTTTGCGAATCGGCGGACCAGGAAAACGTGTGAACTTCTTCTTCGCTTTGGGTCACGGGGAACGCTTCGCCGCCGTTGGGTGAGATCAAGTAGACCTGGCTGGCGGGTTCGTCTTTCGAGTCGGCGTCGGAATCGGAATCTGCTTTCTCGGTGGAGGGTTTGCGCTCGGAGAGGAAGGCGATCCAGCGGCCGTCGGGCGACCACTTCGGGTCGGAGTCGTGGCCGGATTGGGTCAACTGAATCAGATTGCCGGTAGAAGAGCCGGGCTTGCCAGCTTCATGATCTAGCGCGTGATAGAGCCAGAGATCGCTGCGGAAGATTTGCTGGTCCCAGTCGGCGCGCTCGGTGGCGATGACGACTGAGTTGCCGTCGGGGGAAATCTCAAGCGCGGTGAAGTCGACGGAGTTGAAGAATTCGTCGAGCGTGAGCCTGGGCTTGGTTTGAGCTGCGGCGGTGAGCGCGCAGGTTATGGACAGCAGGATGAGGGAGGCAGTTTTGTGGATTCGCATGGGGGTCTTTACATGATTCCCGGGCGGGAAGAAGGGTTATACAACGGCGGATTCACTCGAAGCAAATTTGTGACTTGTGGTTGCGGAATGACGCCAGAGAGTCCACAGGAGCGCCACGAAGACCGGGACGGAGAGTTGAAGGTGCGTCCAACGCGAGAGCGGGCCGAACATTGGCAGAAGGAACGCGAGATACAGTAGTAAATCGAGCGCAGGCGTAAGGGGATCTGGCACATTCTTTAGAGCCCAGTCCGCAAGCAGCAGCAACGCCGGAACCAGTGCCAGCAAGTCGTAAATATAGAGGTGCGGATTGATCAGTACCGTGGCAATAACAAGTGCGGAAAAGCGCAGCGCGCGCGGCGCGGCCGACTTCCAGACGGAGGCTGCCATTCCAACCACGGCGAGTGAACTCAGAAGGTAGAGCGCCCACACACCGCACGGCCAGGGAATCAGTAACGCCCAAAAAGTGCGCAGCGAGTGCATCTGGATCGGCGAGAACATGAGTTCAGTCGTCCCCGGCTGACCCGCGCTGTGCAGCAGCCGGCTGAGATACGGGTGCATTACCTCCCGCCCAAAGTAGAGGGATGTGAAGGCCAGCTGCGCACAGGCCGAAATCGCAAGGCCGGCGAACATCCTCCATGCCTGCGCCAGGAGGAGCAATAACGGGATGGCGACCAGAAACTGCGGCTTGAAAACGAGGAAGCCCAGAGCGATGCCTGCGAGCCAGTCGCGACGCGCGAGGAATGCCAGACTTGCCGCAGTGAAACACGCCAGCACCACGGCTGAGAGTTGGCCGCGCACAAAAAAATGAAACAGGGGCGGGTAAGCAACAGTGCAGACTGACACAAGTGCTGGGTACGGGCGAAGCCCGCTGCAGCCTCTCCACAGCAGATAGACGCAGCCGAAATAGATCAGCACGCTCAGTGTGACCCAGATCCAAGCCTGGGCGAGGAAAGACAATCGAAGCAGCGGGATGAACGGCAGCGCGACTTGTGGTCCATAAAAATATTGCAGGTAAACGCCGGTCTCCCGGCCAACCGTAGCGCGAATCCCGTCGGCCAATGCACGGTCGTCGTAGAGTTCGCTGGCGCGGCCCTGCGCAATCAGACGCGCGGCGATGGGAAACTGAATGAAATCCTGGAATTTTATGCTGCCGGCACGATCGAAGATGCCGGGCGTGGCGTAATCAACCGCACAGACTCCCCAAAGGCAAGCGGCGAGAACGATGGCATGGGCACGAATGCGGCGCGGGGTAAGCCAGTTCGCGGCGCACTGGATCCAGGCGATTCGCGGTGCCGGGCTGGGCTTCGCTTTATCTATCATCATCCATCATCGCTCGGTCGACTTTCGTTTCGTTTGATCCGTCTCGCTCACGGGGCGGGTTCGGCGTTCTTGAGCGCGTCGTCGAGGGTTTGGCCGGGGCGGGGAACGCTGTGGGCGGTGACGATGCGCCAGCCGTCATCGTAATCGCGAAATCCGACAGTCGAGTTGTAACGCAGGTTGCCGGAGTAGAGCGCGGCGCCGACCTCGTTCAAGGGAAACCATCGCCAGGTGAAATCGACGTCGGCCAGGTCGCCCTGCTTACTGAGGCCGGTGACGCCAACCAGTTCCCTTCTGGCGACTGGGATGGAGAGAGACGCCTTGGTGGTCTCTTCCGCGGGAATCAGAGTGCGAACTGTGTCCACGCCGGCGGGAGTCAGCAGCACATCCCAGCAGGGCGGCGGGGCGAGGCCTGGAGGGCATGGAGCAGTGGTGGCGGAAATCCAGCCGCGACGCTGCAGCACGAGGTATTCGGGCGAGACAAATTCTTTGTTGGAGACGACTCCGGTCTGAAGCACGAACTGCTGCGAGGTTTTGAATGCTTCGGAGGTGGAGATGAGGTCGGCAGCGAGGCGGCGGGTGAGGAAGTCGCGCGGAGAGCAGGACAGGAGGAAGAGCACGGCGAACAGAGGGAGTGTCGATTTCTTCCGCATTAGTCTGGCAGTACGCGAAACCAGTCGGGCTCTCCGCACATGAGTCACCTCAAGGTCGACAACATCTGGACCCATTACAACTGAGTCGGCAACATCTGGGTAGTCGTGCAGTTTGGCTTTCGCGCGAGGCCAGAGCAATGGGAGATCCCTCTCTCCGGCTGAAAAGCGGCTCCGCTCGGGATGACCAGGCTGGATCAATGAGATAAAGCTCAACGACTTGTGATTGTAAATAAACGGGAGTGCTTTTGTGGGAGGAAAGGGCGCGAAGTGATTTGGCCGCCGAATTCGGCGGACCAGCGGCCGGGAATTTGGTGGGAGCAGCTGGGGCAGCGGCCTTCGGGAGTGAGTCGGTAATCTTTGATGAGATATCCGTGGCGGCGGATTAGCGTTTCGTGGCATTGCGGGCAGCGGGTGTCTTCCCAGGGGCCGACTCTGCCGGGGAGGTTGCCGGCGTAGATGTAGCGGAGGCCGGCGGCTTCGCCGATTTCGGCGGCTTGCAGCAGGTCTTCGACGTTGGTATCACGCTGGTCTTCTCCCTGCATTTTGTAGTCGCCGTGGAAGGCGGTGATGTGCCACGGGATGTCGGGCGAGATGGCGGCGAGAAATTCGGTGAGGCGGCGCAGTTCGTCGGGGGAGTCGTTGAAGCCGGGGATGAGGAGCGTGACGATCTCGAGCCACAATCCCATGGCGTGAATGCGGCGAATGCTGTCGAGGATGGGGGCGATGCGTCCGCCGAGTTCGTGGTAGTGGCGATCGTCGAAACTCTTGAGGTCGACTTTGTAGAGGTCAATCCACGGACGGATGTAGTCGAGAACTTGCGGGGTGGCGTTGCCGTTGGAGACGAAGCCGGTGAGGAGGCCGGCGGCTTTCGCTTCTTTGAAAATGGCGACTGCCCATTCGCTGGTTATTAGCGGCTCGTTGTAGGTGCTAACGAGAACTTTGGCGCCTTGAGTGAGGGCGTGGCGGACGAGCATCTCTGGGGACGCTTCCAGCGGCGGCGACACGGCATTGGGATCGCGCAGAGCTTGCGAGGTGACCCAATTCTGGCAGTAGCCGCAGTGGAGATCGCAGCCCAGCATGCCGAAGCTGTAGGCGAGCGCGCCGGGATGGGCGTGGAAGAACGGCTTTTTTTCGATGGGATCGCATTGCATGCCGGCGGTGTATCCCCAGGGCACGTAGAGGGTGCCGCCGCGGTTGTAGCGGACTTTGCATACGCCGGGCTGGCCTTCGGGGATGGGGCAGCAGTGGCCGCAGGAGAAACAGCGGACGCGGTGGTGGTCGAGTTTTTCGTAGAGGGTGGAATCGGCCTCGCGGACGCGCTCATCGAGGATGTGGCGGAGGGTGGACACGGTAGGGTCTGGGGATATTTTAGCGCCGCACCTCAGGGGCTAAAGCCCGCATCCTTGCTGGCTCCGTACGGCACGGCTGAAGCCGTGCCCTGATACGAAGCTTCATTCAGTGGCCGGGGGATGGCTTCCAGTTCGCCAGGTGCTGCTGGAGCCAGGCGTCGGCTTGCTGTTCTATGGAATTTGCCTGGGAGAGCGTGAGGCGCGCGGTGACCGAGGGCGCGAGCATCTTGCTGGTCGCGTCACCGTTGGCACGCGCTAAGAGCATCCAGAAGTAGGCTTGGGCGAGGTCCTGAGGGACGCCGCGACCGCCGTAATAAATGGCTCCCAGTTTGGACTGGGCGGCGACGTTGCCTTGCTCGGCGGCTCGGGTGAACCAGAGGACGGCCTCGGTCTCATCCAATTTCACACCGTCGCCAGTGGCGTAACGGAGGCCGAGAGCGTTCTCGGCGGCGGGGTTGTTGTTGTCGGCCATCTGGCGAAGTTGGCCCAGGGTTGCAGTCTCGACGGCGATGGCGGGAGGCGCGGAAGCAGTGGGGTTCTGCGACGCCGGCGACTGCGAGGAAGCCAGGACGGTCTGAATCGGATTCCGGCCGCGCTCTTTCAGCTTGCTTTGGATCAAGGGGGCGGAACGGTAACCGAGGGCCATGGCAATGGTGGCGGCGGCGGCGACCAGAATGATCAGGTAGGAACGAGGCAGGCTGATACCACCGGATGCCTTCTCGTCGGAATTTTCGATTTTGTTTTCTTCTTCTTCTTCTTTATTGCCTTTTTTACTTCTATTTTCTTCCGCGGGCTCGGACGCGAAGAGAACGCTGCCGGGCATGGGCGCGAACGGTTCGGCGGGCAGCGAAGCGGAAGTCACCAGAGGCGGCAGATCTTCAATGCGAGCGGCGTGAGCGGCCTGGGCAGCGCGGTTGACAGCGGCGAGCACGGTCTCGGCGAGGCGCTGCAGCACTTCGCTGTGGTTGTCAGAAAACGCGCTGGGCTGAGCGGAGAAAACTTCGAGCAATCCAATGGATTTCTCGGCGGTGCGGACGGGAACGGCCAGGATGGAGCGCAGGCCCAGCGCGCGGCAGATGTCGCGATCGACGCGAGAATCGATCTCGGCGTCATCGCAGCGCAGCAGCGTGCCGGTCTTTATACATTCGCCGGAAAAACCTTCGCCGACCTGGAGGCGCGCGCCGACGGGGGGAGCGTCCGGTCCGGAACTGGCGTCACAGACCATGAAAGCTGGATCTTCCGCCGAGAGCGCAATCGCCGCGCCAGAGGCGTGTACGAGAGTTTGGGCGCGTTCGGCAATCAGTTGAAGAGCGGCCGCGAGATCCGGACCGAGCGCTTCTACCTGGCGCTGGACGGCACTGACGGCCGCGAGTGTGTCGGTGTAATTAGGACGCGGAGCAACTTCTGGGCGCAAGCCAGAAATGGTTGAGCCGGCAAAAGCGCCGGCACCAAGCTCAACCTCGCCGTGGGCGACTCCGGCCATGACGTTTACGAAGAGCCATTCGCGCAGGCGGGAAACGGAGGCTGGAGACAGCTCGGAAAAATGAAGGCCGGTGCGGCCGGAAGAGTTCGACCAGACTACCTGTCCAGTGGCGTAAATCTGCTCGGCGCAATCGGCCAGATCGAGACGCAAGTTCAGGCGCGTCTTCAGTTCGAGGGGCGCATGGCAGGCAATGGCGGCGCCGTCTTCGCTGATGTCGACAATCTCATGGAGATGGCGCATCGCAACCGGGGATTCGGAGCCCGGGGATTCGGAACCGTGGGGTTCGGCGGCGAAACTGGCGTAGGCGGGGGTCTGGATTTTGTGCCGCACACGCCGGCGACGGTTGGGGGAAGTGGGTTGCGGGGGAGAGATTATGGCAGCCATTAAGAAAGTACAACAAACCTGGCTCCATATTAGCGCGGTATGAGCGCGGATGGTGGAAAAGTAAACGGACGGAAAAAATCAGAAGGACGACAGTGGCGGGATCCGGTCCCGACTGGCCAGGACTACTGAACGTGACTTTCTGAACAAGACTTTCTGAACATGACTTTCTGAACGAGACTAGGGCAGCCGCGACGGAGCCAGGCTCAGTATGAAGCTCGTGCGTTCGGCGGCTAGGCTGGCCTCGGCTTGGCCCTGCCCGGTTTGAGCCTCGGCTTGGTCCTCCTTCAAAGTCAGCCCTGTGCCGGCGAAGCGGCGGTAAGTGCCGGCTTGGCCGCCAGTCGCTGCCGGCACGAATTCCACCGACAGCGGTACATCGGGGATGCGCGCTCCGAACCAGTGCGGGTCATCGCGCTGCGCCCAGGTAACCAGCGCCAGCACTGCATCCGGCGGATAGACGAGAGCAGCCGAAGCTGGGACTGGAGCCGCGCTCGCCGAATTGCGTGCCTGCGCAGCCTGCATCGCTGCCTGGTTTCCGTAGAGAGTTGCCATGGTGTGGGTCTTCGGATCGACGTACATCGTGATCGCGTTCCACGCCAGGGGCTGATAAGGCAGGGTGGCAGGAAGCGAGGCGGCGCGGTTGTTTACTATCTCCTCGCCGTTGATTTTGGCGGTTGTGATTGGCAGCGTGTAGACGTAATCATTGCCGCGCACCGGGCGGTGGCAGCCGGTACATTCGTTCACGAAGCGCGCGTCTGTGCCGTAGGGTTTCAGATCGAGGCCGCGCCAACGACCCCAACCCCAGCCTTCGGTGTCCTGGTAGCGTTTGGCGTCTTTTAGCATCAGCTCGACTTGCACGAACTGGCCCGGGCGCAACAGGCCATCGGGGCTGAGTTCCTGCTGCCAGGCGATCTTGGCGAATTCTGTGCCGTCCGGCCATGGTCTGATATTGCCCGACTGCGCCGCTTTTACGGCGATCTCGTTGCCAAGGATGAAGCGGAAGGTGTGGTTGTCGCCGCGGTCCGTGGTGCTGATCAGCTTCCAGGTTTCGAAATTCGGGTCGAAGGGGAATCCATTGAACTCCGGCGGAACTGTCGCCAAAGAAGCGGGCACCAGAGAAACGGACGCGGGAATTGACGCCGGCGCGTTTGGAGACAGGCTCGGCGCGGGCGTCCACGGGGCCAGATAGGCTTTCAAGGTTTCCAGCTCTTCGGGAGTCACTTTCGCATCGGGATGCAGCTTGAGGAAGCTGGGCAGCGGCATCGCGCCCAGTTGGATCATGTTCACGGCTTCGTAAAGCGTCGCCTTCTGCGCGGCGGCGGGCTTGTTGCCGAGCGTGGAGAAGTTGAGGTGCTCGCGCGCGGTCAGGATGTCGTGGCGGACCAGCCAGTAGGCGGGCACGATCTGGTCGAACCATGCGAGCCGTCGCTCGTCGGAGTGGCAGCTGTAGCAGTCCTTCTCAAGGATGTGCTTGATTTCGGGCGGTGCTTGCAGTTCGGCTGTCGCGGGCTTGGCGGGGATGCTGGGACGTACCAACTGCAGTGCTGCGACGATAACCGCGCCTGCGATGATTAGCTTGCCAAGAGTTCTCATGGGTTCTCCGTCTAGAACTCATCTTATGAAGGTTCGAGGTCGCGCACAATGCCGCCCTCAGAGGATAAAGCCCGCAGCCATCTATGCTGGTATCGGCACGGCTGGAAGCCGTGCCCTTCCCCGGCACAGTGGATCACAAAACCGCCAGCCTGATCCTCTACGCCCTGCAAACCGCCAGCATCAACCTGCGGAGCACCGACTTCGAGGTCGAGGACGTCAGCGACATCGTGATCGACCGCGACACCGTGAACGCCACATCCATCAACGGCCCGCAGTGGTTCGAAGAAGATTTTGATGACGAGGACGATGACCCAGACAAAGAACCCGCCCCAGCCGACGCAAAGTCAACGCCTGAGTCCCCAGAGAAAAAGCCACCAGAAGTGAAGCACGTAATGAAGGTGAAAGGACTAGTCCGCGATTGGTTAGCAGAGAAAGTAAGGCGAAAAGCCTCAGTAAATTAGATCAGACCAGCCAATTGACACATGATAAGTGTACACGTATACTGTGCTTATGAACGTAACCCTCTCCATCGACGAGCAACTCGTCGCCCGTGCCCGAGAGAAAGCCGAGGCCCTCGGAAAGAGCCTGAATCAGTTGATCCGCGACTACCTCAAGACCGTCGCTGGCGAAGACGATACCGAGCAGGACATCGAAGAGTTCACGCGGCTTTCCGGTAAAGGCCATTCTCACGGCTGGCAATTCAACCGCGACGAGATTCACGAGCGCCGCTAGCATGCCCGCGCGCAGCTTCTTCGATACCAACATCCTTGTCTACGCTGACGACCAGGCGAATGCGGCCAAGCAACGTCGCGCCGTCGAACTTTTCAATGAACATCGCCGTGCGCGAACTGGCGTTGTTTCCCTGCAAGTGCTGCAGGAATATTTCGTCACCGTGACTCGGAAGTTGCAGATTGACGCGCGCACCGCGCGCCGAAGAGTCGAACTGCTCTCGAAATTCGATGTAGTTGTTCCCGAAGTTAGCGACGTTCTAGCCGCGATCGACCTGCATCGCCTTCATGGGTTGTCCTTTTGGGATGCGCTGATTCTCCGTGCAACCAAGCAGTCCGGATGCAGCGTACTTTTCACGGAAGACATGCAGGAAGCCCGCGAGATCGACGGAGTTCGTATCGTGAATCCGTTTTAATAATGAGGAGAGCAGGAAGAACTGGCTATTCGACTCGGTACTTACTTCCCCGCGCTTGCAAGCTTCACGCTCTTGGAAGTCGCCGCGTAGCGAGCGATGCCTTTGTACAACGCTTCAGCAATCTCTTCGCGGTATCCGTCGCTGCGCAGCTTTTGTTCGTCGGTGGGACTGCTGACGAACGAGACTTCCGCGAGAATTCCCGGCATCGCGCTCTCGGTGAGGACAACGAATCCAGCTTCCTTAACGCCGCGATCCCGCAGTCCCGGATTCTGTACCGACAGCGTGCCGTATAACGAGTGCTGCACGCTGGTCGCGAGACGCCGCGATTGCTCGATGCGCTCGTGCAGGTCGGCAGGCGAGAGAACTGGCATCCCGCTGGGCTTGGTGCCGTTCGCAGTCGTACTTGCGCCGAGAATTTTCGCGCCCAGCTCTTTCGAGGCAGCTTCTTTAGGCCCTGCTTCCTTCGAGCCCGGTGCCGAAAAGAAATTCGCGTAGTAGGTTTCGACGCCGCGGGCCGAAGGCAGGTCGCTGTAGTTGGCGTGTACCGAGACGAACAGATCGGCCTGCGCCTGGTTGGCGATGCTGGCGCGCTCGTCGAGCGGAATGTAGTTGTCGTCCTGCCGAGTGTAGATGACTTCCATGCCGAGACGGCTTTCGAGCAGTTGGCCCAGGCGTTGCGCGATTTCTAGCACCAGATCTTTTTCAAGCAGGCCGCGACGGCCGACAGTGCCAAGATCCCAGCCGCCGTGGCCGGCGTCGACTACGATGCGCAGTTTGGGCACGCGTGCCCGCAGTTGCAGGTCTTCTTTGGTCGGAGGCGGAATCACGAATGCGAGCTTGCTCTTCTCCGCTTCAGGAGCGTTCGGGAACAGATTGACTGCGGCCTTCGCAGTCGAACCGATCTTGCGCACTTCGACGACCAGGCGGTAAGGATTCGGTTCCAGGCTCACCGAGAAGGTGGAGTCGGACTTGGTTTGCAGAACAATGCGCGTCATGCCCGCCACGGGCTGGGCCACGCGGATACGACTGACGAAGGTGTCTCCCACTTCGATCGACGTACCGATCAGTTCGGGTGAGAGTTGCGTGTCGCGTAAATCGAAGTAAATGCGATCGGGTCCGGCTAGGCGGTGAGCTTCGTACTGCACCTGATCTTCAAGGTCTAGGACTACAGTGCTCGAGTCGGCTGACGACCAGTGGCGGATTCCGGTGACGCGCGGAAATTTCGCCAGCTCCTGCGCGGTCGCGGGTATGCTGTTCGGCTCGGCAGTGTCGGAAGCGGCGTCGGGACTGGCGTTCGCGCCGACTGCCGGATTCGCGCCCGCGGTCACGGCGGGAGCGAGCGCATTTTCTCTCGGCGCTTCCGCAGCGGCCGGTCTTACCGGCACCTTCTCCGTGGGCATTGTCCCGTTGTGAATCATGGCGCTGCCCAACTGCGCCGTCTTTAGCTTCCACCATACTCCGCCAGAAACTGCCGCAACGATGACAACGAACACCAGCAGAATTGGCACCACTGGCCTGCGGCTGGCGGACTCAGGGATGAGCAGCGCAAGTTCGGGCGCAGCCGTGGCTTCGGTTGCGACTGCCGCATCGAGATCGGGTCGCTTCTGCAATGTCTTGTCTGGAAGCGAAGTTTTATCAAGAACTACCGGCTTCGCCGGGATCGTGTTCGCGGGAGCGGAGATTACCGTTGGGACGACCGGTTTCTTTTCAGCCACGGGCACAACTGGGACGGGTGCAATCGGAACGGCAGCGATTGGGACCACACGAACCGGAGCAGGCGCAGCGGGAACGACGACAGCCGGAGCAACAACAGTCGGAGCAGCAGCCGGTACAACGTTCACGGCTTTTGGTGGTTCGGCTGCAACCGGTGCTTTCGCAGCGCGGGGCTCGGGTTCCAGCTTCGTGACTGCGGCTTGCGCAGACTCCGCGAAGCGGTCTTCGTCCTCGGGCTTGAGCGCGCCTAAGACTAGTTCGGCGAGCAGGCTCAGGTTGCGGACATCGCTGTCGTTGAAGGCGAAGGGCCACGCGGAAAAGGCCTCGAGCAGTCCGATGACGCGGCGGCGTCCGCAGAGCGGGACGGCGACCATGGAGCGCGCGCCCAGCTTGCGACAGGCCTGCAGGTTTACGCGGGGATCGGTTTCGGTGTCGTCGCAATTGATGATCTGGGCGGTGCGGAAGCAAGCGCCGGAGAAAGCGGAATCGCGATCAATGCGCGCGCCGACGTCGGGCCGCACGGCGCCTGCCGCGGCGCGCAGCACAATCTCATTATTTTCGGCGAGGGCGATCGCCAGACCATCGGCGCCTGTGATCGCTACCGCGCGTTCGGCAACCAGCTGCAGAACTTCATCGAGAACGAACTGCTCGGCGGGGTCAAACTCGGCGGCTGGAGCGGAGGGAGCGCCGGCGTCGAAGCCGTTGTGCTGCGCGGCCAGTGCTTTTCTGCGCCGGACCTGATCATGCAAAGCCGAGAAGGCGAGCAGCGCCTGCAGGGCGTCGCGTTGGGAAGGTTGTTTCGAGTCTGGCGCGGAGTTATGCGCGGAACTGGTCTCGGGAGTATGCGCCGTACATTCGGAAACGGCCGAAGCGCTCTGCGCGCGCGGCCATGCAGGCACAGCAACTCCGGACACACCAGCACCGGCGGACGGAGTGGTCACTGCACGATCCGGGTTCGTGGTGGTGGTTGCCATCGAGAGACAGTCACTTGTAAAGTTAACGGGCTTTAAGCTGACTTGCAATTACCTGGACATGACCCTTCGGGCATGTACTTTGGTAAGGCGGTTGGCTCCCGTTCCTTGTTTCCGAACATTTCCGAGAATATGACGTTGGCTTTTGGCTTCCGGAGTAAAATTCTGCAACGTCGAAACGGTCTGACGACGAAGGGAGGAGCGCCCATGCCCCAGCCGCGCACTCACGGATCGCCTAGCCCTAGAGCGCCTGGCCCTAGAACGCCCAGCCCCAGATCGCCCGGCCCCACGGTTGCTGCGCTGATCGTGATCGGCATGCTGGCCATGCTAGTCATTCCCGCGGCACTTACTTTGCATGCGGTGCGTGCTCCGGGAAAGCTCGAGGTCATTGCAAATGCTACGCCGCACGGCTACACGTGGAGCCTGCTGCTTTTTATCGTTCCGATCGTGGCGATTACGCTGTGGTTTCTTCCCAGCGAGGGGCTGGAGATTCCGCAGCGGGCTTTCTGGCGGACTATCGGGATTCTCGTGCCGCTGGGATGGCTGCTCGACATTCTCTTTGCGCGATGGTTTTTCTGTTTCCCGAATCCGCAGGCGACTTTGGGGATTGCGGCTCCGGCCTTCGGCCGGCCGGTGCCGATTGAGGAATATGTTTTTTATTTCACCGGCTTCATGGCGGTGCTGCTGCTCTATATCTGGCTGAGTGAATATTGGCTGGCCGCCTACAGCGTTCCGGACTATCCGGCGGAGGCGCGGAACTTGCGCCGTCTGCTGCAGTTCCATCCGACGTCGCTGGTCGTCGCCGTGATCCTGATTGGCGGAGCCTGGTTGTACAAGAAGCATTTTGCGCCGCTTGCGGAGCGGGACGGTTTCGGCTGGTACTTCACCGTTCTGGTTGCCGGCGGACTGATTCCGGCGATGAGTTTCTATCCGGTGGCGCGGAAGTTCATCAACTGGCGGGCCTTCAGCCTGACGCTGTTTTTTATGCTGCTGGTCAGCGAACTCTGGGAGGCGACGCTGGCTCTGCCTTACGGCTGGTGGAACTTTCAGCACCGGCAGATGATTGGGCTGTTTGTGGGAGCCTGGTCGAATTTGCCCATCGAGGAAGTTTTTGTATGGATCGCGGTGACGTACGCGACGACGATTGTTTTCGAGGTCGTCAAGATCTGGCAGGCCTCGGGAAGGCGAGCGAAGGACGCGTTCCTAGGGCTCTAAAGAGGCCGCGTGAGAACCTATGCCGTCCCTCCGAGACTTGTGCCATCCTCTCACTTTACCCAGCGCTGAAGCGCTGGGCTAAGCTAGTTAGCCCCTCCGGGGCAAAATTCTCGGGCATTCCGTTCCACTGGATTTCCGGAAAACTAGTTCTCACGCATACTCTGTAACGGGTTGCAAGACCCTTCCTAGAAACGCGCTATAGCGCGACTGCTTTTTTCGCGTCGATGAACTGCAGCTCAGGAGCGGCGGGGAGCGCTCCGATTTCGGCGGCGTAGCGGTAGAACAATCGCAGGCCGTCCAGGCAATCGGCGTCGAGCTGGTAGTGAATATTCTGGGTCAGGTAATTCTTGATGCTGGCTTCGCTGAGGTCGAGGCGGGGCGCCCATTCGCGGGCGATCTGTTCCAGATTCGAAGGTTCCAGTCCGTGGTCGCGCGAGCGCTGAAACACGGCCGGCAAATCGAGGGATGGGGGCGCTTCCACCAAGGCGTCGGTGCGTGCCGCCCAGAAGGCGAAGACAAAAGGTTTGCCGGTGTGCCGAATCCATTCTTCAGCCAGGTCGAGTGTGTGGTAGCGGGTGCGGTCAATCTTCAGAGCGGGATCTCCGATGAGCAGGCCGGCATCGTGTGCGGCCAGCATGGCGTCGACGTCGGGCGCCATTGGAGTATAGGTGCGAGCGCCGCCCAGCCATTTCTCGAGAAGAATTTTCGTTAGCGCCACCGAGGTCAGGGAAGACGTATCCAACGCGATGGTGCGAACCTGGTCGATGGGAACTTTGCTGACCAGCAGGATTGAACGCACCTCGCGACGCGAAGCGATGGCGACTTCGGGCAAGATCTGCAAGGCCGGAATTTCGGTATAAGCCGCCGCGGGGATGATGCCGATGTCGGCCGTCCCGTCGGCCAGGGCGCGGGCGCAGGCGGACGGCAGAGTGTAAGAGATGTCGAAGTCGCGGGCCGCGTCCAGTCCTGAGTTGGCCGGTTTTGGATCGGCGTGCTCGAAATCCCACATCAAAGGAGCGGTATTCAGGTAAGAAATGGCGGAAATGCGAAAACGTCTCATTTGTATTTGCGACTTTCCACAATTTTAACAAAGTCATTGTGACGCATGTCCTTGACGCGGTTCTTCGCCGGTGATTAGAGTCCGCTCGGAGGTCAATGTGTCCAACGCCGCTGTATCTGCCGCCGCCACGCATCTGCTGGAATGGCTGGCCGTTTCTCTCACGCCCGGCTTGGGGCCGACGAAGGCACGCAAACTCGTGGAACATTTCGGATCGGCGGAAGCCGTGCTTCGCGCTTCGTTGACCGAACTCGAGAGCACGGGCATTCCGGCTGTTTCGGCGCAGTCCCTCGCTACCGGAAAGTCGGCGGAACTGGCGCGCGAAGAAATTGCGCGGTGTGCTGCGGCAGAAGTGACTCTGGTCTCGATGGAGGACCCGTTCTATCCGCCGCGCCTGAAGGAAATTTATGATCCGCCATTGATTCTGCGGGTTCGGGGCAATCCCGACGTGCTGACGAGGCCAGGCATTGCGATGGTGGGCACGCGGCATCCCACGCCTTATGGTTCCGGCATGGCGGAGCGGCTGGCGTGCGATCTGGCGGCGCAGGGGCTGGTCATTATTAGTGGGATGGCGCGCGGGGTCGACACGGCCAGCCATCGCGGCGCGATTACGGCGAAAGGCAGGACGGTCGCGGTGTTTGGCACGGGTGTCGATGTGATCTATCCCAAGGAAAATTCGCGGCTGGCGGAACAGATTCTGGCTCTCGGTGGCGCGCTGATTTCTGAGTTTCCGCTGGGCACGTTTGCCGCGCCGCAGAATTTTCCTATTCGCAACCGGATCATCAGTGGCATGTCGATTGGAGTGCTGGTGGTCGAGGCGGCGGAATATTCTGGCACGCGCATTACTGCGCGCTGCGCGCTGGAGCAGAATCGCGACGTCTTCGCTGTACCCGGCAACGTGACCAACAAGAATTCCTGGGGCCCGAACACGCTCATCAAACAGGGCGCCAAGCTGGTGGCGACCTGGGAAGATGTGTGGGAGGATCTCCCGCCAGAAGTACGACTTGCACTGACTCCGCCCGCCTCGCCTGAATCCCCAGGCGCTTCTTCCGCATCTCTATTCCCGGACGAAGGACTCCCTCCTCACGAAAAGCGAATCCTGCGCCTGCTGAAAGCCGACGAGGCCACGCATATCGACGAAATTGTCGAGAAGCTGGAGAACGATCTATCGTCGTCAGAAATCTTCGCCGCGTTGTTTGAATTGGAACTGGCAGGGAAGATTCGGCAGATGCCGGGGAAGAATTTTGTTAAGAGCTTCTAGCTTTTGGCTCTTGGCTTTTGGCTTGAACCGTTTCGTAACGGAGGGTCGATGAGGAACTACAAGGATTTGAGGGTTTGGGAAGAGGCTCATAGGTTGACGCTGGCTGTCTATAAGACTACTCAGTCGTTTCCGAAGGAGGAGCGCTTCGGATTGACCAGTCAGATTCGACGATCGTCGGCTTCGATTGCGGCGAATCTGGCAGAGGGGTGCGGAAGGCGATCGGACGGCGAGATGGGACGCTACGTTCAGATTGCCATGGGATCGGGCGCCGAACTTTCATATCACCTGCTGCTGGCGAAGGACTTAGGTTTCTTGAACGAAGAAGAACAGGCCGAGCTGAGCGCAAGTGTGGAAAGAGTTTTGCGAATGCTCTCGGCGCTCTCCGCGAAAGTCAGAAATCCCTCCGCGGCATAGCGTTTTAAGCCAAAAGCCAACAGCCAAGAGCTAAGAGCTTTCTCGCAGTAACTTGTTGCTTTCCGCCCATTCGTGCTAGTTTCGAAACGAACTCCAACGAAATTGAGGATCCATTGTCTAAAGGTTTAGTCATTGTCGAATCGCCGGGTAAGGCGAAAACCATCCAGAAATATCTGGGCAAAGGCTTCACGGTCGAGGCTTCCTACGGCCACGTCCGGGATCTGCCAAAGAGTACTCTGGGCGTGGATACCGCGAACGGCTTCGAGACCGATTACGTCGTCATCCCCGGCAAAGAGAAGGTTGTCGCCAAGCTGAAGAAGCTGGCGGCGGCGGCGGATTTTATCTTTCTGGCGCCTGATCCGGACCGCGAAGGCGAAGCCATTGCCGCGCATCTGGCGTTCGAACTCGGCGACAACGGCAAAGGAAAAAAAGCGAAGAAGGTCAAATTAAAGAAGGGCGAGGAGGCGCCGCCGCCGCGCATTCAGCGCGTGACCTTCAACGAAATTACCAAGCGGGCGGTGCAGGCGGCGTTTGAACATCCGCGGGCCATCGACCAGAATCTGGTGGACGCGCAACAGGCCCGGCGTGTGCTCGACCGCCTGGTCGGCTATCAGGTTTCTCCGTTGCTGTGGGATAAGGTCCGCCGCGGCATTTCCGCCGGCCGTGTCCAGACCGTTGCTCTGCGCCTGATCGTCGAACGCGAACGCGAAATCAAGGCGTTCCAAAAGGTCGAGTACTGGACCATCGACGCCAACCTCTCCGCGAGCAAGCCTCCGGCCTTCGATGCGCGCTTCATCGGAAAAGGCGAGGAAAAGGTTGAAGTCAACAACGGGGAAGACGCGGAAAAGATTCGCGCCGCCCTGGAAACCGCCGATTGGGTCGTCCGCACAGTCGACAAGAAAGAGCGCCGCCGCAACGCCGCGCCTCCGTTCACCACCAGCAAACTGCAACAGGATTCTTCCCGCAAGCTGCGCTTCAGCGTGAAGCGCACGATGATGATCGCGCAGCGGCTGTACGAAGGCGTCGAACTGGGCGAAGAAGGTTCGATTGGCCTCATCACCTATATGCGTACCGATTCCGTCCGCGTGGCGCCGGAAGCAATCCAGGAAGTGCGGGAATACGTGGGCAAGGAATACGGCCCGGCTTACCTGCCGGAGAGCCCGAATGCTTACAAAGACAAAAAAGACGCGCAGGGCGCGCATGAAGCGATTCGTCCGACGTCGGCCATGCGCCATCCTGACCAGGTCAAGCAGTATTTAAAGGAAGACGAATTCAAGGTTTACAAGCTGATCTGGCAGCGTTTCGTCGCGTCGCAGATCAATCCGGCGGTGTTCGATCAGACGACCGTCGACATTGATGCCAAGGCTAAGACTGGCAACGACGTTTTCTGGTTCCGCGTAACCGGATCGGTGCTGAAGTTCGACGGCTTCCTGCGCGTCTATGAAGAATCGAAGGATGGCAAGGACGAAGAAGACGAAGAACTGAAGCACAAGCTGCCTGCGCTCGAAGCCGGACAGAAACTTACGCTCAAGGAACTGAAGCCGGAGCAGCACTTCACCGAACCGCCGCCGCGCTTCAACGAAGCGTCGCTGGTGAAAGAGCTGGAAGAACGCGGCATTGGCCGCCCATCGACCTATGCGGCGATTCTGACCACCATTCTGGAGCGGCAGTACGTGCAGAAAATCGGCGGAAAGTTTTCTCCGACCGAGATTGGCCTGGTTGTGACCGATCTGCTGGTCGAGAACTTCCGCGACATTTTCGATCTGCAATACACCGCACGTCTGGAAGAAGAGCTCGACGAAATCGAAGAAGGCAAAGAGAAGTGGCAGGATGCGCTCGGCGATTTCTACAAAAAGTTTACGAAAGATCTCAAATATGCCGAAAAGCATATGGAGAACATCAAGCGGATGGAGAAGCCGACAGACGAAAAGTGCGAACTCTGTAAGGCGCCGCTGGTGATCAAGTGGGGCAGGCATGGGTCGTTTTACGCCTGCAGCACTTTTGATAAGGAAGATCCGAACACCTGCAAGTTCACGAAAGAGAATCCGATCAACCTGCCGGATCTCGACTCGGCCGATGTGCAGGAGACCACGCAGGAAGAATACTGCGAGAACTGCGGGCGCGTGATGGTGCTGAAGCGCGGACGCTTCGGGCAGTTCATGGCGTGCACGGGATATCCCGACTGCAAGACGACGCGGCGTTTGGATCAGGGCAAGAAGGTTCCCGACATTCCGCTCGATGAGCTTTGCCCGAAGTGCGGGCGCAATATGATGATCCGGCACGGGCGTTACGGCGAGTTCACAACCTGCAGCGGCTATCCCGAATGCAAGTATGTGAAGCAGAACTTTATCGGCGTGAAGTGTCCGGAGTGCAAAGAGGGCGACCTGGTCGAGAAACGCGCTCGCAAGGGAAACACGTTCTACGGCTGCGGAAATTATCCCAACTGCAAGTTCACTTCGGCGCATAAGCCTCTGCCCGAGAAGTGCCCGAGTTGCGGCAGCGAATATCTGGTGGAAAAGAATCTGAAGGCCGGACCGGTGATCGCGTGCCCCAATAAAGAATGCGACTTCGAGCGTGCGTTGCCGCCGGCGCCGGAAGCGGCTGCGACCACGGCTTGAAGAGAAATCTAGTAATTGGGAAATTTAGTAACGTGTAATTTCCAAAGTATGTCGGCAGCGGTTCGCTGCCGGAAACTCAATCCCAGCTGTTAAACTACTCATTTACTAAAGTTCCCAATTACCAAATTACTGTTGAGGAGTTGCTATGGCGAAGAAGCCGACTGCTGCTGATGCCCATTTGATTTTGAAACTCTACGATCTGCGTCGGGAAGCCGAAATGCGCAAGGCGCGTAGTTGGTGGGTCGGCGAATTCTGGCCGGAGAACGTGGACGACTTTGCGAAAGTTGCCGGGGCTGGAGGTACGCCGGAAAACAATTGGCTGCGCCAGGTGGGCGGCTACTGGAGCATGGCTGCGGCCTTCGTGCTGCGGGGAGCGTTGAACGAAGAACTCTTCATCCAGCCGGCGGTGAGCGGAGAAATGTTTCTCCTCTATGCTAAGGTGCAGCCATTCATCAAGGAGCTGCGAGAGAAAATGGGGGACCCGCACATGTTCGCAAACATCGAGAAAGTCATCACGAAATCCAAGTTCGGCCGCGAGCGGCTGAAGCTTACGCTGAAGCGGGTGGAAGCGATGCGTGAGAAGCGCAAGAAAAGCTCCTAGCGTCTAGCTGCTAGCTCACGAAAATTCGGCTTCAGCCTGAAAGGCGTGCTGACTAACTGAAATCCGCCCGGATCACGACGTCTGCGTTTTTCTGTTTCAGCTGGAAGCTAGCGGCTAGAAGCTTCTCTTCTGTTATCCTAGTCGGCTGTGCGGATGATCTGGTGGTTTCTGATCTTGGGGGTGAGCACGCTGGTTGTAGTGTGCGTAGCCATCGCTCTTTATGTACACCTCAGGCGAAATCTGCAAAAGGCACACGCGGCGCATGATGGGCCGCTCAGTGAAGCAGGACACGAGCGCCAGACGGACCACATCGAACGTTGAAATATAGAAGCTAAAATTTGGAGATCGAGCTATGGCGAGGCCGGCAGTTCAAACTTTAAGCTCTCCGCAGGATCGGGTCCTGGAGGCTTTGCGGCAGGTGGCGCTGGTGGTGGGTGCGAGCCTGGTGGTGGCGTTGTGCGCGCGCATTACGATTCCACTGATGCCGCTCACTCCGGTTCCGCTGACCGTGCAGAATCTTGGCGTGCTGCTGGTTGGCTTGTTGCTGGGCAGCCGTCGCGGGTTTGCGGCGCTGGCGCTGTATTTGGTCGAAGGCGCGGTTGGGTTGCCGGTGTTTAATCCCACAGGACCGGGCGGAATCGCGCAGCTGTTTGGCCCGACTGGCGGATTTCTGATGGTCTATCCGCTCGTCGCTTTCCTGGCGGGCTATGTGTTTGAGCGCGGACTTGAGCGCGGAAAGCAGAGTTTTTTGCGGGCGGCTGTCGCTGGACTAGCTGCTGAGATCTTGTTATTCGCCGGAGGATTGACCTGGCTCTATATCTTCACGCATTCGCTGGCAAAGGCGGCTTATCTGGGGCTGTACTGGTTTCTGGCCGCGGAGGTCATCAAGGTGATGCTGGCCGCGGGTATTGCCAGTCGCTGGCGCGGTCGCGCCGCGAAGCAATGAAGTAGCAAGCGTCGACCCGATAAAACAACATTCCCGCAGTAGATTTCCCTGGAGTTCATACGATGACGGCAGTATCTGAAACCGCGAAAGCGCCGGGCAGCAGTGCATCCGGACAGGTGCGCGAGATTACCGTGGCCCATAGCCCGGATTCCGACGACGCGTTCATGTTTTATGGTCTGGCCACGAATAAAGTTCGTACTCCGGGCCTGAAGTTTACGCATACGCTGTGCGATATTGAGACGCTCAACCAGAAGGCGCGCGAAGGCGTGTATGACGTCAGCGCGATTTCGTTTCACGCCTACCCGTACGTGCAGGATAAATATGCGCTGATGGCGTGCGGCGGCAGCGTGGGCGAGGGCTACGGGCCGATGATCGTTTCGCCGCGCCCGTTCACGGCGAGTGAAGTCAAGACCAAGCGCATTGCGGTTCCGGGCACGCTCACCACGGCTTATCTGGCGCTGCATCTGTTTGCGCCCGGAGTGGAAACGGAAGTCGTGCCCTTCGACCAGATTATCCCGCAGGTGCTCGAAGGCAAGTACGAAGCTGGATTGATCATTCATGAAGGTCAGTTGACGTATGACAAGTCCGGCCTGCATCGGGTGGTCGATCTTGGCAAATGGTGGCAGAAGGTCACCGGTCTGCCGTTGCCGTTGGGAGGCAATGCGATCCGGCGGGCCCTCGGTTCGGAACTTATGCCGCTTGTTTCGGCGGCGTTGCGCGAGAGCATTCAGTATGGGCTCGACCACCGCGAAGAAGCGTTGTCCTATGCCATGCAGTTTGCCCGCGATCTTGATACGCAGTCGGCCGACAAGTTCATCGGCATGTACGTGAACGAGCGCACTCTCGACTACGGCGAGGACGGCAGGGAAGCTGTGCGCCGGTTGCTCGACATGGGCCACAAGGCGGGCATCATTGGGCCGGAAGCGAAAGTGGATTGGGTGTGAGGAAGGCAGCTTCTAGCTGCTAGCTCCTAGCTTCTAGCTCAATGACTGCCGGGTTTCCGCCTGTCTCTACTCCACAACGTTCACATCCCATTAGGTTCGTTTTGCTAGAAGCTAGCAGCTAGGAGCTAGAAGCTTTGCCGCCCCAAACCCTCCTCATCGACGCCGACGACACGCTGTGGGAGAACAACGTTTATTTCGAGCGGGCGATTGCGCGCTTCATATCTTTTCTCAATCATCACGAGTTTTCGCCGGAGCAGGTCCGTGGAGTGCTCAACGACGTCGAGCGCGAGTGCATCGTGACTCACGGATACGGGCTGCACAGTTTCGCGCATGCGCTGGTCCGGACGTTTGAGCGGTTGAGCGTCCAGCCGGTCACACCTGAGTTGCATGCGCAGATTCACAGCTTTGCGCATAGCATTTCCGATCATCCGGTCGAGTTGCTGCCTGAGGTGCCGGAGACTTTGCAGTATTTGTCCCAGTCCCGGCGACATCGCCTGATCCTGATGACCAAGGGCGCGATCGCGGAGCAGTCGGGGAAAGTCGAACGCTCCGGGCTGAAGGAATATTTCGCCGCAGTTGAAATCGTGGCAGAGAAGAATGCGGCGGCCTACGCAAGCGTGGTCGAGAAGTATTCACTGGCGCAGGATGCGACCTGGATGGTCGGGAACAGCCCGAAGTCTGACATCAACCCCGCCCTCGCAGCCGGGCTGCACGCCGTCTTTGTGCCGCACGGCGATACGTGGATCCTGGAGCACGAGGAAGTCAACCCGGCGCCGGCGCGACAGAAATTGCTCATCGTGGGGCGCTTCGCGGAGCTGCGGGAGCATTTTTAGGTCTGGCATGGTTCCGGAAAATCTTTAACCACGGAGGACACAGGGGACATGGAGGAACACGACCTCTGTTTCCCCTGTGGTTGAAGCCTTTACGCTGTAAAAGCAACGGCGGTGCGCCCGCAATGGCCTGCCAGTGGCGGAATCAGGCTCGTTAACGGGATTTGACTTCTGGTCACGCCGCATCAAACGAACCAACACGCGCACTCGCAGCCGACATTTCCCGCATGGTAACCTCGTCTTGCTCTGCGATCTGGCTCCCACTTCGTCGGTGGCGATTCAGACACAAAATTTGCGGCGGCTGTTGCATACGGTTGAGGCGCTTTCCGAGTTGGGGCCCGCGCTTACGGCGGAGCGCGACTTCTCGGAAACTTCGCGGCTGATGCTGTCGGCCATCATGGAAGCGGCGGGCGCGCGCGAAGGTGCGCTTCTGCTGTTCAATGACAAGCCCGCCATGCTGACCTCGGCTTCGGCGCAAGGGTTCGCGCTGATGCCGGACCCGGCCTTCATTCCTCTCCTTCCCAAACACGTGCATGCGCTCACCGCGGCGCGCGGTCCTATTGTTCTGAATTCGTCGACGTATTCGGTGTTCCTGAGTTCCAACGGAAACGTGGCGCCCGAACTTTTCAAGTGCCTCGCTCCGCTGAAAGCGGGAGGACGTCTGGCCGGAGTGGTTGCTCTGGGGCGCCGTCCAGGCGATGCGCTTTATGAAGACAGCGAGCTGGACGCGCTGGATCTGTTGTGCAGCTACATCGCACTCGCGGTGCAGAATCATGCGCTGACGCAAAGCATCGCGCAGCGGGTGTCGGAAAATCTGCGGCTCATGGCTTCGCTGCATGGTTTCTACGACAACGCTCTTGAGGCTTTCGCCACTGCCATCGACGTGAAGCACGTGAATATTCACGGGCACTCGCTGCGCGTGGGACGCTACGCCGCGGCCATCGGTGAGGCCATGGGTATGGAGTCCAGTGAGATTGCGGCGCTGCGCAGCGCGGGCTACCTGCACGACATCGGAAAAGTCGCCGTTGATCGCCGTCTTTTCTATAAGCCTGCGGCGCTCGATCCCGACGAAATTCGCGAGATGGCGGATCACACCACGGTGGGCCATCAGATCGTCAGCAGTGTGCAGTTTCCCTGGCCCAAGATTCCCGAGACGGTGCGCTGGCACCACGAGCGCAGCGACGGCTCCGGCTATCCGGACAAGCTTGGTCAAGATGAATTGCCGATGGCGGTGCGCATTGTCGGCCTGGCTGATTCCTTCGATGCGATGACGAGCGCGCGTCCGTATCGGGCGCCGCTTTCGGTGGGCAGCGCGCTCAGCGATCTGGTGCGCATGGCGCCGGACAAATATGATCCGAACGTGGTGCAGGGCCTGCTGATTCAGGTGCGCCGCGACGCGGTGGGCAGTAACCGAACTGCGGTGCTCCAGGGGATGCCGGTGAACATCGCCGCCGCGGACATCGATCAACTCGCCGCTACGCTGCAGCACAAAGTCTCGCGCGGGCGAGCTTATCTGACCAAAGAGCTCGGCAGCTAGCGACCTGCCCCTAGACTCCTCTCTGGTTACCATTAGGAAACCCTTATCCTGCAACCACTTTCAGGCCGTTCAGGAACCACGCCCGACAGCAACTTTTTCCCCCGGAAGGGTTCATAATCAAGAGGCTCGGTTCGCCCGGGGTGTATCCATGAGGTTCGGTTTCACGAGGTCCAACTTCAGGAGAGCGAGTTTCGAGAAAAGCAGCCTGCGGAAATTTATCTCGGGCAAGCGCGGGCTGTTTGTGGGCTGTCTGGGCCTCAGCGTACTCATCTCGGTTAGCGCGGTTCCGCAATTACTCGCCAAGAAAAAGGACAAAGATAAAGTTCCTGATTCCGCTCTGAACGAACAGAAGCGGGCGATGCAGGCGCTCAATCGGCTGGCGTTCGGCCCGCGGCCGGGAGACGTCCAGCAAGTCATGGCAATGGGAGTTGATCGCTGGATCGATCTGCAGTTGCACCCGGAGAAGATTCCTGATGATGCAATGGACGCACGCCTGGCGCCCTTTCGCACGCTGCGCATGAGTTCGAAGGAAATTGTTGAAGAGTTCCCCGACAACCAGATGATCAAGCAGGTCATGGACGGCAAGAAGCCCATGCCTTCCGATCCCGCGCGGCGCGCCGTGTTTGAGGTACAGATCGCACGCCTACAGGAAAAGAAAGAGAAAAAAGAGGAAGCGGCTGCGCCTTCTCTTGCGCCGACTTCTGCGCCGGCATCTTCAGCGGCGTCGACGCCTTCGGTTGCATCCACTGGGCCGGGGGCGAGCGATTCCGCAAAGACTGAGGCGGAACT
>JBEKRY010000033.1:0-27749 GCA_049517555.1 Candidatus Sulfotelmatobacter sp.
CCGCGATGGTTGCCTTGGAGGGAACCGTGACGACATCAGGACTTGATATTCACATGTAAGGCGCAAGAAAGCAGACCTGATAAGGCAGCAGCAATGGGAGGAGAGAGTAATGAATATTCAAGGACTACACAGTGCGATGCAAGCCTCGGTCCCCGCAAGCTCGGCGACCTCCGCGGCATCGAGCACCTCAACGACGTCAACTTCGTCAAGCGCGGCAAATAGCGCGGAAAATACCTTTATCCAGTTGCTGGTAACCGAAATGCAATCGCAGGATCCGACGTCGCCCATGGATCCGACAACCATGGTGAGCCAGATGTTCTCCATGAATCAACTGCAGCAACTGATCGACATCAACCAGACACTCTCTGGCGCCTTGGAGCCCGCTTCCGCGAGCAGCGCTACGCCGGCCACCAGCCAGACAACTCAATCTGCCTCAGCCAGTCAATCTGCCCTGGCCGGGGCTAATTCCTCCGCCAGCGCCTCATCGTCCACGGCGGTTCCAACCAACCTGGGAACTTCGCTGCTGCAGGCGGCGACCTTACCCACCAGCGCTGCGGCTTCGTATGCGCAGCAACTCATGACAGGAGCACACTAATGGCATCATTTTCGATTCCTCTTTCCGGCCTGGCCGCTACTGGTGAGGCTCTGAACATCATTTCCAACAACCTCGCCAACCTCAACACGGACGGCTACAAGGATCAGAGCGCAAACTTCCAGGACCTGTTCTATCAAAACTATGGAGCCGATGGCGCAGGCGATCCGATTGAAGTCGGCGCGGGAACCTCGGTTGGCTCCGTCTCAACCAACTTCAGCGATGGAAGTCTGCAGAATACGGGTGTGCCCTCGAATGCTGCCATCACGGGCAACGGCTTCTTTGTCACAGAACAAGCCAACGGGAGCGTTCAGTACACGCGTGCGGGGGATTTCACCGTTAACAACGCAGGTCTATTGGTGACCACGGACGGTCAAACCGTCATGGGCTATCCTGCGGTGAACGGCGTGGTCAATCAAAGCGCAGCTCTGTCCCCGCTTCAGGTGGGGCAAGGAGAAAATAGTCCTCCTGCTGCAAGTACAACGATGCAGCAAACTACCAATTTGGATGCCGCGTCGCCCGTTGGCACCACCTTTTCCACTCCGCAGACCGTTTATGATTCCTTGGGCGAGTCTCACACGTTGACATATACCTACACGAATACCGCTCCGAATACCTGGACTTATCAGGTCACTCTGCCCGCCGCAGACACGGGTGGAACGGGCGCTCCGACCGTACTCGCCTCGGGCACCATGAACTTCGACAGCAGCGGCAACCTGACGGCCCCGGTTGGCACCACTCCAGTCGCAATCACCGGGTTGGCGGACGGTGCAGCGAATATGAATATCGCATGGAGCCTTACCGATCCCAGTGGAGATTCGCTGATCACTCAAGTTGCATCCGCGAGCGCTACTTCCACCAGTGACCAAAACGGCTATGTTGGCGGTACCTTGCAGAATTTCACGATTACGCAAAACGGTACGATCGACGGCCAGTTCAGCAACGGACAGACCCAACCGATCGGGCAGATTGCTCTGGCAAGTTTCGGGAACTCGCAGGGCTTGCAGTCGGTCGGAGGGGACAGCTACCAGACCACGCTGGCTTCGGGTGCGGCAGTGGTTGGGACGGCCACCAACGGCGGACTGGGAACCATCACCGGAGGCGCTGTGGAGCTTTCGAACGTGGATATCTCCACGGAGTTCACAAACTTGATCGTCGTGCAGCGTGCATTCGAAGCAGATGCTCGGGTGGTGACCACGTTTGACTCCGTCAGCAGCTCAACTATTAACCTACAAGCTCAGCCGGGGAATTAGTCCTTAGTTAGAGCTCTTCGGCGGCGCGGCTCACAGGCCGCGCCGCGCCTTCTTTTCTTCTACTCCATCTCTAATTGGCTCGTGCCGCAACGGTACATGGCCGCGGGTAACCGTGGCCGCCAAGTCATTGTCAACGCACATCTTTCCTGACCAAGACTCCAGAGTCACAGATGCGGTCGCATGGTACGCGACTTGCATTTGTGGAGCTGAGGTCATTCGCCATTTGCCCTGCATTAGAGGGCAAGGATACCGACCATGGACGCAGCCGTACAACCCGCGAAGGAACTTCAATCCGAGCCAGTCGCCGTCGCCTCAGCAGCGCCGGCAGATCTAGCGGAAAAGTTTGGCTGGCTGCCATGCCAGCTGTCACTCGAGATTCCCATTGTCAATTTTAGCGTCGGAGACCTGCTTCGCTTACAGAAGGACTCAATCGTGGAGACCGCCTGCTTATCCACCAGTGACATTCCGCTACGAGCCAATGGGCTCCTCATTGCGTGGGCAGAATTTGAAGTGATCGGGAACCGGTTGGCATTGCGCATGACGGAACTGGCATGAACAGAAAGAGCAGAAAGATGGAGGAGCGCAACTTGGAACAAGCAGTCACACTCGCATGCGAGCCCGAAATGATTCCTACAGGCGGCGCAGTTACGGCGAAGCGTACCGCAGCGAACAAAGCCGAGCGGATCAAGCGGCAATCGGGGCTTGCTGAACAGAACATGAAAGCCAAGGGCGTTCGCATTGGCAGCATGACCAAGCCGAAGAAGGCAAATCGGTCAACGACCAAGACCAAATCGAACCTGAAGCCTCGGATTGTCAAAACGAGGGCCGTCGTTCCGGTGACGCCAGAGGAGAAGACCACGAAGGCTGACGAGACCATTCTCGGCGCCGAGATCGAACGCCAGGTGAAGGTCTTGTCTGAAAGCATGGGCGAATCTGCCAATGTTAAGGCGCACAGTGGCTTGGATTCATCGCCCATTCGAGAGATGCGTTTCGAAGCGGAAATCGTCGTCCCCGATGAGACGATTCCCGATGTGACGGTTCATGGGAAGGACGATGTTTCCGTTTCTCTAACCGATGAACTTGAAGTCATCACCGATCACGTGCACCTCCATCAAGTCGCAGAAAAGCGATCGATGACGACCCTGCGCTGGTTGGCAGGAGCATGGAAGTGGGCACAAAGATTAGGCTCCCGGCATCCCAGAAAACGGCTGCGGGTATGCGAGACCGTGGCGTTGGGGGAGAAGCGTTTTGTCGCCGTGATCGAGGTTGATGGAGAGCAATTCCTCGTGGGTGGAGGCTCAACTTCGGTGGCGACGCTGGCGCGCCTCGAACCCACGCAGCAATTCTCTGACGTTCTGAAGCGCCGATGGACCCAGGAGCCGGTTCAGGCATGAAGACCTTTTCGTTCCGCCGGGCAAAGCTTCTGGCGACGTTCGCTCTCGTGATCCTTATCCATGGGATCGCGAGTGGAACGGCGCATGCCCAGCAATCTTCCGGGGATGCACCTGAGTCGGCCGCTGTCCAGAGTTCAGTGCCGGCGCCACCACCGTCCATGCCGGTAGATCCGAACGAGATTCGCATCACAGGTATGGGTAAGGGTTCGACATCGTGGACCATCGTCGTTCTACTGACGTTCCTGACCCTGATTCCTTCGCTGTTGCTCTGCATGACGCCGTTTGCCCGGCTGCTGATTGTGTTCCACTTTTTGCGTCAGGCCCTCGGGCTTCAGACCACGCCGACCAATCAGACGCTCATCGGTCTCTCGTTAGTGCTCACGTTCTTCCTGATGCAGCCGGTAGGCGCAACTATCTATCAGACTTCTGTTCTGCCATTACAAGAAGGGCACATCTCCGCTATGCAGGCGCTTGAGCGCGGAGCGACACCGGTGCGGCAGTTCATGCTGCACTACGTTCGCGAAAAAGACGTTGCCCTCTTTGTGGAATTGTCCAAAGAGCCGCGGCCCCGCAATCCGAATGATCTGTCGCTCCGGGTGATCGCGCCGGCATACATCCTGTCCGAACTCAGAATGGGATTTCAGATAGGCACCGTCTTGTTCTTGCCCTTTCTGGTGATCGACATGGTAGTGGCCTCGATTTCAACTTCGGTCGGAATGCTGCAGCTGCCGCCGGTCGTGATCTCGACTCCGCTGAAGCTGTTGTTGTTCGTAATGGTCGACGGATGGAATCTTCTGATCGGGTCCTTAATGAGGAGCTTCAATTGATCATGATGCCGGTTGAACAAGCGATCGATCTGGGCCGCTTGACCATGAAAGAAGTGTTTCTGATCGCAAGCCCCATCCTGGCGATCGCGGTCATAGTGAGCTTGTCGATCAACATCGTGCAGGTATTGACTTCGCTCCAGGAAACCACAATTTCAGCGGTGCCCCGCCTGTTGGCGGTCGCCGCCGGCGTGTTCTTTTTGATGCCCTGGATGTGGAAGCAGCTTTGTCAGTTCACGTTGCAGCTTTTGTCTGATTTTCATCCGTACTTGCGTTGAAAGCTTGCGTCAAAAAACATGGAAATCGCACTCATACAGATTATCGGTTCGGTGCTTATGGTAGGACTCCGGGTCTCGGGGCTGGTGCTGTTTGCGCCGTTCTTCGGCAGCGCGGTCATCCCGCCGCGGATCAAGGCCGTGCTGGTGATTGCGATTACCGCTGTTCTTTACCCCGTGTATTCACCTCACCTCCATGCGGTGACCATGGCGCAATGGCCCGGGTTGGTGGCGAGTGAAACGGTAGTGGGAATAGCCATGGGAGCCGCGACCAATGCGGTATTTGAGGGTGCCCTGATGGCGGGCCAAGTATTGAGCGTGCAGATGGGCTATTCGCTGGTGAACATACTCGACCCTCTTACGCAGGTGGATAGCACGGTCATTGCATTCTTCCACCAGAGTCTGGCCATGCTCATTTTCCTTGGGCTGGATGTTCACCACTGGATATTGCTCGCCGTTGCACACAGTTTCGACTACCTTCCGCCGGGCACCGCAACACTCAATCCTATGTTCGTGCGAGCGTTGCTGCATGAAGGGATGATTGTGCTTGATCTCGGAATCCAGATCGCAGCTCCGGTTTTGGGGGCCACGCTGCTGGCGGACGTAGTGCTTGGATTGATGGGAAAAGCGTCGCCGCAAATGCCTCTCATGCTTCTCGGACCGGCGGTGAAAAGCATGATGGGAGTGCTGATCCTGTCGGTCACGATGCGCTTCTGGCCGCACTTGTTTGAGCGGTATTTTACGGAGTCGATCGCGTACGCGGAACACTTGTTGCACTTAGCACGATAGTCAAGCCCGATAGTTAAGGGCGGTAATGAAACACAGTAATTCAATATGGCTGATTCGAGCAAAACAGAGAAAGCAACACCGCAAAGGCGAAAGAAGGCCCGCGAACAAGGACAAGTTGCGCGGACCCGAGAACTTTCCAGCGCCTTGGCATGGGGTGGTGCGCTCGCCTTGGTCGCCTGGCAGGTCCCGGATGTAGAGCGGCAATGGCGGGGATTGTTGCAGAACTCGCTGGACCTCTCGATTCAAGAATCGGTTACGGCCGGCGGGCCAATCCTGTTCTGGAGTGCGTGTGCGGCATTGCGTTGGATCGTCCCAATCGTAATGGCCGCGTGGGTGCTTTCCGTTTCCGGCGGGCTGGCGCAGGGCGGACTGATATTCGCACCCGAAGCTCTTGCGCTAAAACCGGAACGAATGAATCCGGCTGGAAAACTGAAACAAATGTTTTCCCTGGCTGGCCTGAGCGGAATTCTGAAGTCGCTGTTGCCATTCGGAATCATCGTCTGGATCGGCTACGCGACCATTTCAAAACACTGGGGGACTGTGATTCACGCCTCCGAACTCGGTGTGCGTGCCTTTGCAGGTTTCATCGTCAGTGTGATGGGAGAGTTGGTCTGGAAGTCTGGCCTGGTTTTGGTGGGATGGGCTGGGGTCGATTACCTGCTGGTGTGGCAAAAAAATGAAAGCGACTTGAAGATGAGCCGCCAGGACATGAAAGACGAAGCCAAGCAGACCGAAGGCAACCCCGCGATCAAAGGCCGAATTCGACGCCTGCAACGCAGCCTGCGAAGGCGCCAGATGCTGCGGGATACCGAAAAGGCAAGCGTGGTCATCACCAACCCGACGCACTTTGCGGTTGCACTGCGCTACGAAATGGAGATGGCCGCCCCCATCGTAGTCGCGAAAGGCCGGGATTTTCTGGCGCAGGAGATTAAAGAAGTGGCTCGCTGGCATGGGATTCCCATCCTGGAGAATCGGCCGCTGGCGCAAGCTCTGTACAAAACGGTGGAAGTAGGACAGCCGATTCCAGGGGCACTGTATGCGGCCGTCGCTGAGATTCTTGCCTTCGTGTTCCGCGCTCAAGCTCGCGCTCGGCAGCAGGCAAAAGAAGGGCCGGCCCGTTGAAAGTGACGAGAAGCTGTTGGAGAAAGAACTAAGGAATGGCGACTAAACCAAAATTAGTGAATTCGGTGGCTGGAGGTTCCGGGGACTGGATCGTCCCGGCGCTCGCGGTCAGCATGGTGTTTGTCATGCTGATCCCGCTGCCGGCGCTGGTGGTCGATCTTCTGCTGGCGCTCAGCATTACGGCAGCGGTCCTGGTGATGCTGGTTGCAATTCAGATATTGAAGCCGGTTCAGTTCTCGGTGTTTCCGAGTTTGTTGCTTTTGCTGACTCTGTTTCGATTGTCCCTCGGTCTGGCTAGCAGCCGTCGAATTCTCTTGCATGGCAGTGAGGGAGCCTCTGCCGCAGGACGGGTCATTGAGTCGTTTGGCCAATTTGTGGTGGGCGGCAATTATGTCGTTGGCTTTGTGCTCTTTCTGGCACTGATTGCAATTCAGTACATGGTCGTCAGTCACGGTGCGGTTCGTACCGCCGAAGTTACCGCCCGATTCACATTAGACGCCATGCCCGGCAAGCAAATGGCGATCGACGCAGATTTGAACGCCGGGATGATTGATGAGAAACAGGCTCGAGCCCGCCGCGAGCAAATTGCTCGAGAAGCAGAGTTTTACGGCGCAATGGACGGCGCCGCCCGTTTCAGCCAGCGCGACTCTCTAGCAACGATCTTAATCACCGCCATCAATATTGTTGCAGGTTTCCTGATTGGAGTATTCCAGCACGGCATTCCGTTCATGGAGGCGTTGAAGACCTACACCGTGCTGACGGTGGGAGACGGGCTGGTCAGTATGATCCCGTCACTGCTGGTTTCTGTTGCCGGCGCCATCGTTCTCACCCGAGCGTCATCCGATAGCACACTCGGAACCGATCTCGGCCGGCAGTTGTTCCGCAAAAAGCGTCCACTGTGGATTGCAGCAGGCGTCATGGGAGGACTCGCGGTCATTCCAGGTCTGCCCAAGCTTTCGTTTGTTCTCATGTCCGGAATACTGATCTTCCTGGCGCGCCGTGTCGGTCCCGAAACCTCCGGTGATCTGCCAGCGGCGGCGGCAACCGACGGCACTAAGCCTCAGGCAGCCGCGGCGCCCGGTTCCGACCCGCTCGATTCAGTTCTCAAGTTGGATGAGCTGATGCTGGAAGTCGGCCTGGGTTTGGTGCCTCTGGTCGACAGCAAGCAAGGTGGGTTGCTGCTGGGGAAGGTTCGCTCCTTACGCAAACAGTTGGCGCAACAACTCGGATTCCTTGTGCCGTCGATCCACATTACCGACAACCTCACGCTCAAAGAGCGCGAGTACGTGATTTATCTGCGCGGCGTGGAAATTGCACGCTGGGAAATGAAACGCGATTGCCTGCTGGCGATCAGTTCGCAGTCATCCCCGCCGGCGTTGCCCGGTATCGACACGCGCGAGCCGGCATTCAACGCAGCCGCCAAATGGATTTCGCCTGAGTTGCAACCCCAGGCCATCGCGGCAGGCTATGTGGTCGTGGATCATACTTCCGCTCTGGCGACGCACTTGAGCGAAGTTGTGAAGCAGAATGCACACCTCCTGCTTACTCGCTCGGAAGTGAAGCGCCTCATCGACAGGATCGGGGAGTCGCATCCGAAGCTGGTGGAAGAACTTCTCCCCAAACTAATGACGCTGGGTGAAGTGCAAAAAGTTCTGCAGCAACTATTGCGCGAGCAAGTCTCCATCCGCGACTTGGGGACGATTCTGGAAACGATGGTCGAGACCGCCGGGACGAATAAGAATCCGGTGGTCCTGGTGGAGGCGATTCGGCAGATGTTGGGCCGGGCGTTGGTTCGGCCACTGCTGGATGAAAAGGGAGAGCTGAAGGTCGTGACGATCGATCGTGCGATTGAAGAAGAATGCGCGCGCAGCCTGACTCCCCAGCCGGCAACGACGGGAACCGGCGCCATCCAGCCCAACATCGCGCGTCGCGTGTGCGACGGTTTGAAGACGCTCTTTGGCGACCAGGTTACAACGGCGCCCCCAATTCTGTTGTGTCAATCTCCGGCACGCTTCCAACTGCGGAGGCTGCTGGAACCGTTTTTACCAAAAATAGTCGTACTTGCTCCTACGGAAATTCCGCCGATGGTTCCAGTTCAATCGATTGGAGCTTTAAGGTAAGGCAATTTAATCGAAGCAAACACGAGTCGAGGACCCCATGCTACAAGCACAAACCGCATATAAGGAACAGCAGGTAGAGGAACAAGAAGACCGCGAGCAGCTCATCATGAGAGAGCTGCCACAAGTGCACTACATTGCCAGACGAATTCATGAACGTCTGCCCCAACAAGTGCCGTTCGAGGACTTGGTCCATGCCGGAGTCATCGGCTTGATCGAGGCGGTTCGGAGCTTTGATCCGAGCAAGTCAGTTCCGCTCAAGTCCTATGCGAAGTTTCGTATTCGCGGAGCCATACTCGACAGCCTGCGCGAACTGGACTGGGGATCGCGCCACCTCCGCCATAAAGGCCGCCAGGTGGAAGAGGCCATTTCGAAACTGTCGAAGAAACTTGGCCGGCAGCCGGAAGAGGAGGAAATCGCCGCCGAACTGGGCATCTCGATCGAGGACCTGTATGACATTGTCCACAAAATCGACGGAGCCATTCTCGTGGGCCAGCAGGTCAGTTCGATGTTCGATCGTTCCGAGAAGCAGGATCTCATCGAGTCTGCGCCCAGTCGAGATGAAAACCCCTTCGAGCTCTGCATGCGGACGGAAGTTAAAGAGAAGCTCGCGCAGGCGATTGCAACGCTCTCGGAGAAAGAGCAAATGGTCATATCGCTTTATTACAAAGAAGAGCTGACCATGAAGGAGATCGCAGCAGTGATGCAACTGGGAGAATCCCGGATCTCGCAGCTTCATACTTTAGCTCTTCCGAAGTTGCGTGCGGCGCTGCAGAACTCGGCGCTGGACCAGGCATTGCTGTAAGAAGATTCGAGACAGAGGGAAATATGTTCGCTATGCAACGTACTCCGACGATCATTTCGAGGTGGCGAAAGTTGGTGCCGAACTGCGCCAACACGACCTGCAAGAAGAAGACCTCATGGCCAGTCTTTGGCAACCGCCAACAAGGGTTGAATGTCGATGGCAACTGGTATTGTGGTCCAGCTTGTTTTGAGCAAACCATGAAAGGGAAGATCGGGGAGATCATGACCTATCAAGGCAGACCGGTGAAGACGCGCACTTCGCGCGTCCCTTTGGGATTACTGCTCCTGCAACGTGGGGTCTTGACGAACGAGCAACTCAAGATCGCTCTGAAAGAGCACCGTTCGACGGAAATGAACTTCGGAGACACGGTACAGCAGCTTGGTTTTGCCACTCCGGAACAAGTGACGGCTGCGGTTGCTGCGCAGTGGGCGTGTCCGGTGTTTCCCCTCGGAGATCGGCGTCTGGAAGTTCAGGTCCGGGTTCCACGGCAATTTCTCGAATTGTACGGAATGCTTCCCGTCCATTACGCGGAGAGTGAGCGCCGGCTCCTGATCGGCTTTGTGAGCGGGGTCCAACATCAGGTTCTTTATACGATCGGGCACATGACTTCTTGCACGGTCGCTCCTTGTTTCATCACTGCCCGCGAATACGACTTGCACTTGCACTCTCCGTCTACACCATTTCTTCGTGATGACGAACTTGTTTTTGAACAGATCGTGGAGAACAGCGAGATGGCGCGCATCGTTACGAACTATGCGGTCCAGCTTGCGGCGGACCGGGTTCGTGTAGACAAGTGCCGCGATTATCTCTGGGCCAGGATTTGGGGACGTACGCGAGAAATGGATCTGCTGTTTCGCGTGCGTGGCGCTTAGAGATTCGTGAGAGGTAAAGGTCGGACCATCGACTGCCGATAAGACACCTGGCAGGATGGTCCCCATGTTCGCGAAGCAGACAGACTACAAAGCGCGGCCGACGGTTGCTCTCCAACAAGTTCTGGTGGAGTTTCCGCTCTCGCCGACTTTTTCGTTGCCCGGCGAAGCGGAGTTTCCCAGTCCTCCAGCATTGACCCATTCATTGTTCCACCTGGAATTGCGGTTGACGGATTCCGTGTGCGACCTGCAGGCGATAACCAGGATCATTCGGAACGATGTCGGTCTCACCGCGCAGTTGTTTCGGCTTGCAGCCCGGACGATTGAAGAGTCGCCCTCCAAAATATCTGCAATTAGCGAAATTATCATCGAGGCGGGAGCACAGAATGTGGCAGCGCTCGTGGCCCACACCCGATCCCTGCCGGATCGTCTCACACGGCATGCGGGAGGAAATGCGGCCGAGCGATTCTGGATGCATGCCAGATTGACGGCGCTGATTGCGGAAGAACTCGCCGGTCAATCTTCTGGCCAATCCTCTAAGGTGAGACAGGAGGAAGCCTACCTGGCCGGGCTACTATTCCGTCTCGGCGATCTTCCCTCCGTGCTAGGTTGGGCGGCCATCGATTGCACCGCTGCGGACTCGCGTGAGGTCGGCGTTCGAATGGCGAAGGCTTGGGGATTTCCCCGCTCCTTGACGGATGTGATTGGTGGCGACCGCGACGTTTGCGGCGCTCACGGATCTCTGGCTCTGCTCGACATCGCGACCGACGCCGACATTTGGGCCTCCCGCTTGGAGTCTCTGGCGGAGCGCGAATATGAGGCTCGCCGATAACTTCCGGTCGACTAGACGCAGGTTAGAGATACCAATGCACGAGCGTGTTGAAAGGGCCTACTGCGTCGCGGCTTAACCCGCCTCTCATTCGCGCCGCTATTCTTCCACGAATCTTCAATCACTTGCAGCGATTCCCAGAATCCTCAGTGTGGCCACCCTCTTGCTTACTCCTGTGCAGGAGTCTCTATGGACAGCGGTTTCTATGCGGCATGCACGGCACTGATGGCGCGAAGCCAGACGCTCGACCTGGTTGCGAACAACCTTGCGAACGTCAGTACTCCGGGATATCGCGCTCAGCACGATTCCTTTAGTTCGCTTATTGCTGCAGCTTCCGGCGCACCAATGTCTGGCCTGAATCTGGCGGTGAACGACTATTCAGTTCTCGGTGACAGCCAACTCGATCTTTCCCAAGGAAGCCTGGAAAAAACAGGCAATGATCTGGATCTCGGGATCGAGGGCAAGGGGTTCTTCGCGGTTAAGACTGCTGGCGGAGAAATGTTTACGCGAGACGGAAACTTTCATGTGTCCCCGAAGGGAGAACTGGTCACAGCCTCGGGAGATCCGGTCCTCGGAAACGATGACCGACCCATTCCGATCGTAGGCGCGCCAGTGTCCGTGGGTCCGGATGGAACTATCTCCGTCAACGGTGCGCTGGCTGGCCAGTTGAAGATCGTTGACTTTCCGACGGGCACGCCGTTGCAGAGCGTGGGGAAAACTTACTACTCGGCGCCCGATAAGACCGCTGTTCCGGACACCGAGTCGAGCATCCAGCAGGGAATGCTCGAAGGCTCCAACGTGAATGCCGTTGCCAGTTCGGTCGAATTGATCACGGTCCAACGCTACGCGGAACTGATGCAGCGAGCTTTGACGATGTTTCACACGGATATGAACCAGGTTGCTACACAAGATTTGCCAAGGGTTCCTAACAACACATAAAGGAGCGGGAAATGCTTCGTGCATTGTATACAGCAGCAAGCGGGATGTCGGCTCAGCAAACCAATCTCGACAACATCGCCAACAATCTTGCCAATTCCAGCACGGCAGGCTTCTACTCACGCCGGGTTCAGTTTTCTGATTTGATTTATCAGAATGTAATCATGCCCGGCGCCGCTTCCACTCAGCAGACTTCCATCTCTGCTGGTTTGCAAGTCGGACTCGGAACGATGCCCGCTGCATCCGAAGTAACCCAAACCCAGGGCAACTTCGCTTCGACCGGCAATCCTCTGGATCTGGCGATCCAGGGACTTGGTTTCTTCCAGGTCACCATGCCAGACGGTCAAATCGCCTATACCCGGGCTGGGTCCTTCCATCTCGACGCGACGGGAAATATTGTGACCGCGAATGGAACTCCACTTCAGCCCAACATCACCATTCCAGCGAATGCGACCACGGTTACGGTTGGCTCCGATGGCACAGTGTCTGTAACACAGTCAGGCCAGACTGCAGCGCAACAGGTGGGAAGCATTCAACTCGCAATGTTTCCGAATCCCGGCGGCTTGAACAGCGTGGGCAACAATCTTTATCTGGCGACGACCGCCTCCGGCGACCCCATCGTGGGTGCTCCCGGATCTGCGGAAGGAATGGGCACAATCCAGCAGGGCATGTTGGAACAGTCGAACGTGGACGTGGTGGCAGAATTCGTCAACATGATCGTGGCGCAGCGTTCGTATGAATCGAATTCGAGGGTCGTAACCTCGGCGGATCAAATGTTGCAGGATCTAGCACAACTCGGCCGGTAAGCGGTGCAGCAATGCTAAAGGGAAAAGGTACCAGCAAACTCGCATGGACTGTACTGGCTTTTGCGGCCGTTATTCCCGCGGCCGTGAGCCAGCCAGTCGTCGCTCGAATACCCGGCTCGGTGCAACCCAGCGATGTTCAGCAGGTCGTGGACGCGTTGGCACTCGCCGGTGTTGTGGTCGCTCCGGCTCAGGTCGAGTTTCTGTCAGGGATTCGGAGCACCAAAGAAAGCGCAAGTCTACAAGTGGTGAGCACGAGCAACAGTTCTGCTGACACGGTCAAAGTGAAATTGCGTTGCCAAGATAACCACGAATGCCTGCCTTTCTACGTTCTGGTACACAGCCTCGACAAGCTGAATGTTGGCAGCGCGACGCTGAAAGCAGTTTCAGCAGCTGAAGCAGATGTGCCACCGAATATTATTCGCGGCGGCGAACACGCAACTCTGGTTCTGGAAAGCCCCGATTCTCGTATGAGCCTGCCCGTGATCTGCTTGCAGAGTGGAGCGGTTGGCCAAACCATCCGCGTCGCCAGCCCGGATCACAGGCAATTATTTGATGCAGTCGTAGTGGCTGCGGGGATATTGAAAGGAAGCCTGTGAGTCACGGAAACCCCATGAAAATGGTTCCCAGATTTCGGCCGGTAATTGTTTTGTCAGCCGCCATCGTGCTTTTGTATGGAACTGTTCTATCAGCGAGCGCGAAACCGGATTCGCAAAAGTTACGCGCGGACTACATTGCTCGCATGCAGCAGCAGTCCTCCGCGCCGGAAGTCACGACACTGGGAAGCTTATACACTCCCAACGGTGCGTTCACGGACATGAGCGCCGACTATAAGGCACACCGTCTGGGCGACATCGTCACTCTTCTCGTCTCCGAAACAACGGCAGCCCAGTCTACCGGGGACGTGAACAATTCAAGATCATTCCAAGCGAATTCCGCAATGACCAATATCCCTGGAACGAGCTCGCAGGCGGCGAACCCGCTGCTTGGCATGACTTCCTCCAAGACATTGAAGGGACAAGGCGAGACGTCAACCGGTTCCAGTGTTACCGCAACCGTCTCGGCTCACGTGATCGCGTTGTTGCCCAACGGGAGCATGGTAGTCGAGGCAGAGCGGCGCATCCTGATCAACAGTCAACATGAAAACCTGGTGGTGCGAGGTGTCTTGCGTCCCGGAGATGTGGGACCAAACAATTCTGCTCCCGCCACTGCATTGGCCAATCTTGAGATCGAATTGAAGGGTAAGGGCGTCGTGTCGGATTACATCGGTCGCCAGAATCCGATCATTCGGGGGTTGCTATGGCTGCTCACCTGGTGAACCGAATCGGCCGCAACTCGCTTTCGTACAGCCGGCGCCTTACAGGACTGGTCGTCTTATTGTGCCTTTCTCTATTTGCTTTCGCCGCGCCGAGTAGTCCGGCAGCGACTGACGACACTCGCCACGTTTTGATTCGTGACGTCACGACGATCGAAGGCGTCCGCGAGAATCCCTTGATCGGTTACAGCGTCGTAGTCGGGCTCAATCGAACCGGAGACAGCCAGCAAACCCAGTTCACCACGCAGACTCTGGCCAATGTCCTGCAACGGCTGGGAGTTCAGGTTCCTGCCAGCACGATTCAAGTTCGCGACGTCGCTGCCGTGATGGTTACGGCCTCGCTGCCAGCGTTTGCGCGGCCGGGAACCACTCTTGACGTAACCGTATCCTCAATCGGTGATGCCAAGAGCATCGAGGGAGGTGTGCTCTTGCTGACCTCGTTGCACGCCGCCGATGGCCAGGTTTATGCCGAGGCGCAAGGTCCTCTCACATTGGGCGGTTATACGGTTGGTGGAAACGGCAACTCTAAGGTCGTAAATCATACGACTGTCGGCAGAGTTCCCGCGGGCGGAATCGTGGAACGTGACACGTCGATCGACCTGAAGCATCTCAAAGTTTTGTCGCTCTCCCTGCGCGACCCGGATTTTACTTCGGCGCGGGACATTGCCAACGCAATCAACCACGAGTTCGGCAAGGAACTGGCTTCCTCTCTGGACAGTCGCCACGTAGACATCAATATCGAGCAAACAGGAGTCGCCTCCGTTCCGAACCTGATTGCGCAGGTGCAGAATCTGACGGTCTCCATTCACCCTCCCGCCAAAGTAGTGATGAACGAGCGGACGGGGACGATCGTGATGGGTGGAGATGTGAAGTTATCTCCCGTTTCAGTTTTACACGGCGATCTGACCGTCGAAGTCACCACGACATTCGCGGTGTCTCAAGCGCTGCCTCATGCTACGGGAGGAAAAACGGAGGTCGTTCCTGAAACTGAAATCCGTGCAAAGGACAAGCCTGCGCGTTCCTTTCAGTTGAAAGAAGGCGCGAATGTCGAGGAACTGATTAACGGCCTGCACGCCATGGGCGCGACTGCGCGGGACATTGTGGCAATTTTGCAGGCGATCAAAGCTGCGGGCGGATTGCAGGCTGAACTGGAGGTTCTCTAAGCCATGAGTGATTTCCGCATCGCAAGCCAGGCAAACGGCAGTTCGGGTCTCACTCAAGCGCAAGGCGATCTCGCAATCCAGCGCCTGCGCAACCCGGCGACGAAAGCAAGTCCATCCAAAATTGACAAGGCGGCTCACGATTTCGAAAGCATCCTGGTGGGCCAGTGGCTGGAGAAAGCAGAGAAGTCATTCGCGACAGTTCCGGGCGGCGACCCAGACAAAGATCAGGATTCTGGTCACGACCAATTCCAAAGCATCGCGTGTCAGTTTATGGCCCAAGGTCTGAGTAAGAGTGGCGGTTTCGGTATCGCCTCAATGATCAGCAAGCATCTAGCAGCCGCCGAGGCAAATTCGGCGGAGAAAGGCCCGAAAATAGCTTCCACGAGTTCGCCTCATACTGCGGGGAGCGCTGCTAAGTTACAGAGTGACAAGTAGTTGCAGGATCGCGAACTTTAGCTGGCTGGACTAAAGTTTTCCGAATGAAGGGCCGATAAGAGTTCGCCAGCGAAACTATGAGGATTCGATTATGAGAATAGGATTAAACAATCCCGACCCGCAATCGGTTTCGACCGAACAGTCGTCGATCACGGCTGACCAGGTGAAAAAGCCTTCGGTGGCTGCCACCCAGTCGCAGCCGGCGACAGCGTCAACCAGCGACAGCAGCAGCGAAACGACCGGCTTGTCACAGGACCGAGTGACGCTCAGCGCGCTCGCCTCGCAGGCCCTCGGACTGCCCGAAGTCCGGCAGGGTGCTGTGGACAGTTTGCGGCAGAGCATTAGCAACGGACAATACAAACTCGATCCGAGTTCGATCGCCGACGCGATGCTGCGCGGACGGCAGAGTTCGCAGCAGGCACAACGATAGCAATAACGACAAGGCTGGAAAGAGTTAATCGACCATGCTGACATCCGATGCAAGCCGCAGGCAGGAACAACTTGAGCACCTCGCTCAGGTGCAAGCCCTCGCACAGTCGGTTGCGTCCGCGATCTCGGCCATTGAGAAGAACGACTTGAAACAGTTTGAGATCCATTTGGCGGCGCAGGAAAGGATCTGTAACCGGCTTTCCAGCCCGAAGTGGATGCCGCCGTCAACTGCGAAACAAAAGGCGGTTGACGGCAAAAATCCAGATGCACAATTGTTACAGGAAATTCGCCAAGCCTACGTCGCGCTGGCACAGCTCAATCGCGTGTATGCGGCGTTGTTGAAACGCGCCCGCAAATCGATCAGCCAGATCGCCGCGGTCTATCGCAGCGGCGGACTGGGCTATGGTTGCGAGCGCTCCCCTTTGCCACAGCAAAAAACTTGGTCTTGCGAGGTATAACAGCATGGGATCGTTGTCATCCTCAATGTGGATCGCGGCGCAGGCCCTCGATGTGGATCAGGGGGCATTGGATGCCACGTCCAACAACATCGCCAATCAGAACACTCCAGGATACAGCCGCGAGATCCCGGTTCTCACCGAAGGGGCGCCGACCGTAGAAGGAGACGTCACCTACGGCGGCGGTGTGGTGCTGCAGCAAGTTCAGAGTGTCACCGATCAGCTTCTGCAGATTCAGATTGCCGATCAGAATCAGCAACAAAGCAGCGCGCAGACGCAGTACAACGCGCTGCAGCAAGTGCAGGAGCTTTTTTCAAATCCAACCTCCGGCATCGGGGCAGACTTCACTTCATTCTTTAACAGCCTCAGCCAGCTTTCCACCGATCCCACCAGCATTCCAGATCGTCAGGCAGTGCTTACATCGGCGCAGAACCTCGCCACCTCTTTCAATTCGACCGAAGAGAGTCTGGACTCGATCCAGTCCGGCTTGAACCAGTCGGTCTCGCAAAACGTAACCCAGATCAATTCTCTGACCGCCCAGATTGCCCAGATCAATGGCCAGGTCGGGCAGATGCAAAAGTTGGGCGAGGATCCCGGCAATCTCGGGGATCAGGAAACCGCGCTCATTCAGCAGTTGTCTCAATTGACGAACGTCAACCAGATCCAGACGGAAAACGGCCTTACCTTGACCACAGGAAACGGAACACCTTTGGTGGTCGGCGATCAGAGCTTTGCGCTCACGACGACAGCCGGGCCAAATGGCATGACGGATGTTTCCTCCCAGGGTCAAGACATCACCAGTACTCTTCAGGGTGGAGAATTAGGGGGCAACCTTCAGGTTCGCGATACGGTGATTCCGGGTTTGCTGAGTCAACTTGACAATTTAGCCAGCCAATTCTCCACCAGTGTGAATGCCGCTCAGGCTACGGGCTACGACCTGAACGGGAATGCCGGGCAGCCGCTCTTCTCCGATACCTCAGGACCTGGAGCAGCCAGCAATCTGACAGTTGCCATTACCGACCCAAATCTGATCGCCGCCAGTTCTGACGGAACGCAGGGAAGCAACGGCAACGTGGCCAATCTTCTGGCGGTGCAGAATCAAGCGCTGCCTGGCGGTGAGGACCCACTCGACACCTACTCGAGCCTGGTATCCCAAACCGGAAATCTGACCGACCAGGCGCAGGCCGAAGTAACCGCCAGCACCGCGAGCCTGAATAACCTCAACAACCAATTGGGCTCAATCTCAGGAGTCAATCTCGATGAGGAGACCACCAACCTCATGAACTACCAGCGAGCCTATGAGGCGGCGGCTCGCGTCGTAACCACTGTGGATGCATTGACTCAATCTGTCCTTGATATGGGCTCAGGAGTAACGGCGGCACCGTAAACTTATGCGCGTAAATCCAAATTACACACCCAGCATTCTCGCGGACCTCGGGCAAACCGAGACCCAGGAGCAGACCTACACGGAGCAGCTCGCCACGGGACTGCGGGTCAACATGCCCTCGGACGATCCTGCGGCCGCTGCCGCCGACGTGCAGAACCAGGCGCTCCAGAGTCAAACCGATCAATATCTCCAGAATACGAGCAACCTCGACGGGTTGATGCAGACTGCCGACTCCGCACTGAGTTCCGTGATCACTTCCTTGAACCAGGCAATTTCTCTGGGAGTCCAGGGTGGCAATAGTGATTTGACTACCGCAAATCAGCAGGAGCTAGCGGAGCAAGTCCAGACTATCCAGAGCCAGATCGTGCAACTGGCCAACACCTCCTACCAAGGGAGTTACATCTTTGGCGGGACGGCCACCCAATCCGCCCCATACACGCTGGATTCGACGCAGCCCGATGGGGTGCTTTACAACGGGAACTCCGGAGTGAACAACGTCGAGGTTGCGCCAGGAACAAATCTCCAGACCAACCTCCCCGGTAGCCAGGTATTCCAGGGCGCCGGTGGGAGCATCATGGGTGCCCTGCAGCAACTGGTTACGGCGCTGCAGAGCGGCAACACAACTAGCATCGGGACCGCGACCACTCAAGTGGGCACCGCGCTTAGTTATGTGTCCCAGCAGCGGGTCTTTTACGATAGCGGAATCAGTCAACTCAACTCGAACCAATCCTACTTGCAGCAAGAGCAGGTGAATCTGCAAACCCAGGAGACCACCCTGGTGGGCGCCGACATGGCCGCAGCGGCGACAGGTCTGTCTCATGCGCAGACCCAGCAGAGTGCGACCCTGGCGGCCCTCGCCCAAATTATTCCCCAGAGCTTGCTGAACTACCTCAAGTAGCCGTGAAATCGCCCTAAGTGGTGGGCGATCCATATTACGGGGATGTCGACCCGGCCTTCATAGATAGAGACGGAGCACACCCCTGCTCTGTCTTGTTTCGCCTATCTTCCTGCCTACCCTCCGGTCCGTGGCCGACGCCGCGCCCGACGGCCGCTTCTCATGACCCCCGTAAGTCCCTCGGAGTTTGCGGCCTCTCTTAAATAGCCATTATTGGCTTCGCCCTTGAGGCAGGCTTATACCACCTCAGTGGGGTTGCTCAAAATTGGCCGAACTGAAATAATTCGTCGGCCCTGGGGTGACGAGCGCCACAGTTTGTAAGGGTATAGGTATATATAATGATACGAAGACTTGGCGTGATACTTGGTTGGAGTCGTACTTCTTCTTGGCACACTGACCACTGATCATTAGATTGACAGCACCGACGGGCTAGATTTGGCACGATGGGTGTTCCTGTTGAGAAGCTTCTTTCAAGGGAAATTCCGCTTCATCCGATCCGCAGTCATCTGCGTTGAGCTCTCGTTTATCTTGCTGTTCTTCTCGCACTCCATATTCGGGCAGGATGCCAAAGAGCCCAAGCGGGTTCTTATCCTTTATTCCTTCGACAAGGAGGAAGGTATTTACTCCGGGTTTGATGAATCTCTGCATGTCCGATTGAGGGCACAGCTGCCCGATCGAGTGGAGTTCTACAGCGAGTATCTGGATCTGGTGCGGTTTCCCGATCCTGAACACCGTGACAACCTGGTCAAATTGCTGCAACTGCGCCTTGCCGGGAAAAAATTGGATCTGATCATTCCGGTGTCTTATTCAGCTCTGGACTTTCTTCTGAGCACGGGAAAGGATCTTTTTCCCGGAACGCCGATTGTTTCGCTCTTCAATGATCGGAGGCTTGGCGACGTAAGAAAAAGGATGCAACAACATCCCTTGCTTACCGGCGTCGAGGGCAAAGATGAGCCAGCGGAGACGGTCGAACTGGCCCTACGGCTGCAGCCTGATACGAGTAACGTAGCGGTTATTGTAGGAGACTCCCCGCTGGAAAGATTTTGGCTGGGGCAACTGCAGGCCGATCTTGCCGCTTACGAAAAAAGAGTCACGTTTACCTACCTGACCGATCTGCCAATGGACGTGCTCCTAAAGCACGTCGCAGATCTGCCGCCTCATACCATCATTCTTTACTCCTTTTACTTTCAAGACGCTGCTGGTCAGTTTTTCCTTCCGGAAGAAGCGCTCAATTCCATTGTGAAAGCAAGTCACGTACCCGTCTATGGAACTTATCTGCCGTATGTGGGACATGGGGTCGTCGGCGGGCGCATGGAGGACCCCAAAGAAATAGGTGTAGAGACTGCCGATTTGGCGCTGCGTGTCCTCAACGGCGAGAAAGCGTCGGACATTCCGCTGTCGGTCGATTCGTCGAATCGCGACACTGTCGACTGGCGGCAATTGAGGCGTTGGGGAATCAGCGAGCGCCGATTGCCGCCGGGCAGCATCGAGTTGTTCAAAGAACCCTCGATCTGGGACCGCTATCGACCTTACATTATCGGATTGATACTCCTGCTGTTCTTCCAGGCATTGCTCATCCTCGGCCTGTTGCTGCAGCGCGGCCGTCGCCACGTGGCGGAGAAGCGGCTGCTGAGCGAGAAGGCATTTTCGGATGCCGTGATCGAGAGCCTCCCGGGTGTATTCACCATGTTGGACGAGACCTCGAGGACTATACGCTGGAATAAGAACACAGAGAGGTTTGCCCGTAATCGTCCATCCCGTGAGCGACTGGTCAATGTTGCCGAAAAATACAAAGACCTTGCACGGCGCACGATTCGCGAGGTTTTTGAAAAAGGATATGCCCAGACCGAACTCGAGATGTTGGGGAAGGACGACACCACGGCGTACTTTCAATTCAACGCACAGCGTGTGGAACTCGGAGGCAAGAGGTACGCGATCGGAGTGGGAATCGATGTTTCCGACCGCAAGCGAGCGGAGGATGAACTTCGCCTCAGTGAGGCCCGGTTTTCCAGTGCTTTCGAGTACGCGCCAATCGGCATCACCCTGGTTGCACCTGACGGGCGCTTCATCAAGGTAAATCGTGCTCTCTGCGAATTGCTCGGCTACACGCCCGAGGAATTGCAAGCCAAGACATTCCAGGAGATAACACATCCGGACGATCTGCAAGCCGATCTGAACTATGTGCGCCAGATGCTGACTGGCGAAATCCTGTCCTATCAGATGGAGAAGCGCTATTTCACAAAATCTGGGCGCATGGTATGGATCTGGTTGAGTGTTTCTTTGGTTCGCGACAGCGAAGATCAGCCACTCTACTTCATCTCTCAGATTCAGGACATTACCGAGCGCAAACGCTCCGAAGAAGAACTGAAACTCGCGGAAGAGCGGTTTGCTAAGGCGTTTCGGAGTAATCCCCAGGGGTTCGTCATTAGTACCATGCGGGAGGGCCGCTACCTGGAGGTGAATGACGCATTCCTCCGCATGCTGGGGTATGAGCGCGAGGATCTCATCGGTAAGACAACCCTGGAGTTGGGCATCTGGGAGGACGCAGAGGAACGTTCCGCCTTCATTCAAAAGCTTCTCGCTGTCGGATCAGTCAAAGAAGAGGATACTAAGTTTCGGGCCAGGGATGGGAGGATTCGACAAGTCCGGCTCTCGGCCGAAATCGTTCAGCTGCAGAACGAACTCTGCATCTTAGGCCTCTCTCGGGACGTCACGGAGCAGAACCTTCTGGAAGCACAGTATCGTCAAGCTCAGAAAATGGAGGCCGTGGGAAGGCTGGCAGCCGGTGTTGCCCACGACTTTAACAATCTTCTGGGGGTCATCATCGGGTATAGCGAACTTCTTATCTCAGGACTTCCGACGGATTCCGCGTCGCACAGACGGCTTGAAGCGATCAAACAAGCTGGGCAACGTGCGGCAGCATTGACCACGCAATTGCTTGCTTTCAGTCGCAAGCAAACACCGCAGGCCCGCGTAGTGAATCTGAATTCCGTGGTGAAAGAAACTGAAAAGCTGCTGCGTCCAATGCTCGGGGAAGACATCGAGCGCGCGCTTGTTCTCGATCCCGAGATTGGACAGGTCAAAGTTGATGCCGGGCAGATTGTTCAAGTCCTAATGAACCTGGCAGTCAATGCCCGCGATGCGATGTCCCAGGGCGGCAAGCTGATCATCGAGACGGCCAATGCAGAGGTCGATGAGGGAACTATAGGGGAGGAAATTCCCGTGCGCCCGGGCCGCTATGTGATCTTGAAAGTCCGAGACACTGGCACCGGAATGGATGAGGAAACCAAGGCCCGCATCTTCGAACCGTTTTACACCACCAAGACGGCTGAGAAGGGCACTGGCCTTGGGCTGGCCACGGTTTATGCCATCGTGGAGCAAGCTGGCGGTAGCATTCTGGTCGATACTGGCCTGGGGAACGGAACGACCTTCACGATCTACCTGCCTCGAGTCGATGAAGTGGCAGAGGTGCTCGCCGCACAGACTGCGCCAACCAAGCCGGAGCGGTCATCCGGAACCATTCTCTTGGTCGAGGATGAACTGGGACTGCGCAGCGTTATTGATGAGAGTTTGCGGCAGGAAGGTTACACAGTCTTGCTGGCTGAGAATGGGATGGATGCGCTTGATGTTGCCGCTAAGTACCAGGAACCAATCCAATTATTGATCACGGACGTGATCATGCCTTCCGTGAGTGGTCCGCAGTTGGCCCAGTCTTTGAAGGCCCTGCGGCCGGAGACGCGTGTGCTCTACATATCCGGATATACGGCGGATAAGTTCGCTGATTATCCGGAATTGGATCCTGAGTTGGCGCTGCTGCAAAAACCGTTCAAGTTGGTTGATCTTGGGCAGAAGGTTCGTGACGTCCTGAACGGCACCGAACTGTCCGCGAAGCAAACCGTGACCCGCTCGTAAGCTCTGGCAATGCTCGGAGCTAGGCCGACCAGTTCTTGGAAATGAAGTCGCCACTGCCGGCAGCTGCGGCCATGGCTACCGGCTGCTCCGCTGTGGGGATGGACGCCATAGGCTCAGTCGAATGGTGTGTCGGACCTAAGTTGGGCTGATCAACCTGTTGCCACGCCTGGCGAACATCAAGCACAAGCTCAATTTGCTTCTTGAGGATTTCCGGACTGCTTTTCAGCTGTGCTTCGAAGATCTTCGAACGTAGAGCGGAATAGAACGCGGAGAAATGTTTTGCCGCCTCCCCGCCATTTTCATGGTCGAGCGATCCATCGAGCTGCTGTAGCACAAGCAGCGAGTGCTTGATTTCCTCGCTCCGCCTCTCGATATCCCGGTCGGCGAAGGCAGCAATCGCCTGCTCCATATCATGGATGAGAAGATCGTAGAGAATGATGACGAGTCCGACCGCAGTCGCGTTTTGCGCCGCAGCCCTGAGGTACATGCGTTCCGTTTGGCTTTTTTTCATGATGAGCTGCTTGTGGTCGTTGGATTGCCGAGTTCGGCGTTGATTTGCGCCTCTTCTTCTGGTATTTGCTGCAGTGTTATATCGGCCTGGTTGTATTCGGCCGTGAGCAGCGTCTGCTGAGTGCTAAGGTAACTCTGGAAATTATTGATCTGATCCTGCAAGTCCGAGTTTTCGCTGCTGATGCTTTGCAAATCGATCGTGAAAGCCCCGGTGGCTGGGTCGGTGAGCGTGTTCAACTGGTTGTTGAGGAACGACGCGAAGCCGTTCGAAGATGTTCCTTGCATGAAAGTCTGCACGGCAGCGAAATTATTTTGTACGGCATTATCCAGCGTGGCACTGTCCAAACTCAGCGTGCCATCCGTGTTCATGGTGATTCCGAGATCGGCCAGAGTCGAAACTCCGGTGCCCCCGTTGGTATAGCCTGCGATGGACAATAAGCTGTCTTGCAATATCTGCACGCTGCTGTCACCGGCCAGTGGGCCTTCCTGATTGTTCGCGTTTACCGTGTACTGAGTGTTTACGTCGCCAATGGCGGTGTTATAAGCGCTCACAAAGTTGGTAAGGGCTTGCGAAACCTGGTCAGTATCAGGCGCGATGCTCACCGTAACCTGTCCTCCCGGAGCGGCGCCCACGAGATTCAAAGTCAAACCACTGACTGCCCCGGTTACCGTATTCGACGCACTGTCGATCGGAATTCCGTCGACTGTAAGGGATGCGTCCTGTCCTGTCGATACTTGGGTGAACCCCAGGCCGGTGGCGCCACTGATGGTGAAACCGTTGGCGGCGCCGGTGGTGTTGCTCACGATCGCCAGGCGCGATCCACTCGAATCGTTGATCACAGTGGCGGTCACGCCAAGATTCTGTGTGTTGATGTAACTGGCGAGATCGTCGAGCGTGTTTACACCGCTGCCAATCTGGATCTGTGTCGCCGGGCCCGTGCCCACCTGCAAAGTAAAGCTGCCGGGCGTCAGGTCGGTGCTGCTGCTGGCCACGGAATCGGAATATGCCGATGCGGCCGAAGCGATATTGTTGACGACTACCACGTGAGTTCCAGAGACCGTGCCGGAAGCGGCGGATGCCTGTACAACGTCTGTATCCGAAGACGTGGCGGTCATCGAGGCCAGCGCACCCAAAGGATCCGACAGTGCGGTCAAGCTGGTTTGCAGTGAGTCGACGTCCGTCTGTATCCCGTCAAGGTCGGAGGACTGTGTGTCCAAAGCCTGCTGTTGCGATTCCCATTGCAGCTCTGGAGTTTCGAGCGCAGACATTTCCGCGGCGACTGCGGAAGTAACATTAATTCCAGAAGAGGATGACCCCAGCGCGGACAACAGCGAACTCAGATTTACACCGGAGACAGAACTCATAAATGTGAATACCCCCTTCCACCGAACGACGAACGACGAACTGAAAAATAAAAACTGGAATGGTGGGACCCGTCGGTCCCACCATTCCCTTAGCTTACGTCAGCTTAGCCTTGGAGCAGTTTCAGCACGCCCTGCTGCATCTGTTCCGACTGTTGCAGCGCAGCGATACCGGTCTGCTGCAGGATGGTGTACTTCGAGAGATTTGCAGTGGTCGTCCCGATGTCCGCATCCATGATTCCGCTCTCGGCGTTCTGCACGTTGGTGATCTGGTTGTTCATGACGTTGGTAGCCGCCTGGAGCTGGTTGGAGCTGGCTCCGAGGTTGCCACGCAGCGCAGCGACAGCCGCGATCGCCGTATTGATGTCAGTCAGCGCGGTCCCGGCAGCAGCGGCGGTGGTCAATGCCGTGCCGTTCAGGGTCAAGCTGGTTGCGCTAACCGCAGCCATATTTACAGTGATGCTCGAGGTGCCAGCGCTGCTGGAATCGCTCATGAAAACCGTCAGTGTGCCGGACCCGAAAACCGCCTGGCCGTTGTAGGTCGTGGCCGCACCGATCGTGTTGATTTCGCTCTGGATCGACTGATACTCGTTGTCAAGAGCAGTGCGCTGCGAGTTGCTCACTGTGCCCGAAGCCGACTCGGTGGCCACGGTGACAGCCTGGTTCAACAGCGTGGTGATCTGCGACAGGGCGCCATCGGCGACCTGCAGCATGCCGACTCCGTCGGTGGCGTTCTGCACCGACTGGGTCAGAGCGGTTACGTTCGCTTCCAATCCGTTCGCAATGGCCAGGCCGGCCGGATCATCTGCGCCGGAGTTGATGCGTTGGCCGGTGGAAAGCTGCTGCAGAGTGCTGTTCAGGGACATCTGCGTCGAGTTCAACGAGTTCTCTGCTTGCAGTGAAGAAATGTTATTCAGGATGCTTAACATGGTGAATCTCCTTCATTCGAATTCCACCTGCGCCGAGGGTGCGGCCCGTTTCTAACGTCTCGAAGGTCGAGAACCGCCCATTTGAGCAGGAGGTTTGTTTTTGACCGGCTATCTATCGGCACATTGCTGGTTTATCTTAATCAGCCCGGTCACTCCAGTAACCAGCTTCGAGTTACTTGCAGCTGGAATCCGAACGATTTGTTCCTGATCTCTCATCTTTGTCTAATTCATGGCAGACGATCATGACTGCCGGTGTTGCTACAGAGACTGTTCAGTGCCTGGTCGTGCAGGGGCGAATTCGTCGTTAGTATCGAGTGTCCTTCGCGACGCTTCAGCGTGCGCCTGGCGCAACTCCGGCGATTCTGGAAAGAGTTGCAACCCCCGCGACAGAATGTCTTCCGCCTGACTCCATTGTTTGAGTTGAGCGCGGATGCTCGCTGCGCGCAAAAACAGCTTCGGATGCCCCATGATCCGGGTGAACCGTTCCGCGACTTCCGCTGCTTCTTCCAGCCTGCCGGCCATGATGCAGCCTTTCAAGAGTCGGTCGTTATTGGCGTGCACATCGGGGAGGGCCCTGGCCGCATGCCGTAACTTGGCTAGTCCGCTGCTTTTTTGTCCTAGCTTCACTTCCGTGAATCCCAATTTGCTTTCCAGTAAAGGATTGTCCCCGGACAACTTCAGCGCCCGCTGATAGGCCATTCGGGCTTGTTTGTATTGGCCCACACCGTACAGGGCGTCTCCTCTAAGGTCTTCGCGCAAAGCGACGCTGCTGCCTGTCCGCTTGTCCTGCTCCAATGCGTGCAAGGCCTCCGAGTATCGTTCCAGTTTGAGAAAGGCCATTCCCGTGAATAGCCAGGGCTCAGGTGCGGTTGGGTTCAGCGTCAAGGCGCGCTCAAAGCAGCGCAGAGCTTCTTCGGTGCGGTTGAAGCACTCAAATTCGTGAAGACCAAGCTGGGTCCAGGCTACGCAATCGTCGGGCTTTTCCTCGGCCTTAGAGCGCAGCAGATCGAGATAGAAGGCACTCTTCGTTTCTCTGGCTTCCTGGTCGACAAGCTGTCCGAAGTGGTGGATGAAGAAATTCGCGACCGGGAGCTTCAGGCCCAACGCCTTGATCTGGTCCTCGACTAACTCATGGATCCGGCCAGCGAAGTAAATTCCAGGATGCTTGCGGAACAATCGGCAGTTTTCGTGGGCGATGTAGGACGGCGCTCTCCTGGCTCGCTCATGCCGGTAGTCGTTGGGCACGCCGACGCGGTCCCATCCGCGATTGAACCGGCTCAACATGTAGTTGCGAATGGGCGTGTTGTATCCACCCACATCCGCGGCGCCGAGCAGCATTGGGATATTTCGTTTCGCATCGCGGTCCAATTCCTCGTCGGCATCGAGCACCAGTACCCAGTCCGTGGTCATGGGCGCGAGCGCCACATTGCGGGCCTTGGCGAAATGGTTTTCCCAGGGGAATGAAATGATGGTGGCGCCGAATTCACGGGCAATGTCGCAGGTGTTATCAGTGCAGCCTGTATCCGCGATCACAATCTGACTCACAACCTTGTGAGCGCTCTCGAGGCACGGTCGAATCGTGTCGGCCGCGTTCTTCACGATCATCGAGAGTCCCACTGTTGGCATGCGCGGCCTCGCAAAACATTAGAGCTTGATTTGAAGAATGCATCCCTCGGGATGCCTTTGGTGGAGGTGATTGCATGTGTAGTACCAGAACTGGCGAAGAGCCTTGTGCCTGTGTCTGGTGGATTCTCAAGAATCTCCAGCGATGATGCGGAACATCTTCAGCCGGCAGCTTGTCCGGACGGTTCGCGAGTTAGGCCAAGATGAGGCGACCGAATTGCATAAGCAAGGGCCAGCGGCCCGCGGCGGCTGGCGGTGAGGTTGTCGCCCTGCGGAGTGAAGCCCTGTTGGGCACGTCAGATTAACGCAGGAAGGGAATGCAGGAAAATAGATGAGCAGATTTCATATCACCCTGGTCCGGCCGGACGGATACCTCCATACCGAAGCCTTCCGTGAGGTTGCAGAGACCCTTAAATGGGGGCTACAAAGCCTCGGTCACACCGCGCACATCCAGGAAAATGCGGTCGATGCGATGGCGACCAATATCTTGCTGGGAGCTCATCTGCTTACGCCCGACGAAGCCTTGATCGTTCCTCGCGGCTCCATTGTGTACAACCTGGAGCAACTCGGTGGACCGAGCCTGCCCAAACATTTCTACGAACTTGGCATTCGGCAGCAGGTGTGGGATTACAGCCTGAACAACCTGAAAACCTGGGAGGTCCTCAGGTGTACGCGTCCCCCGATCCACGTTCCCCTCGGATATGTACCGGAACTAAGCCGCATCCC
>JBEKRY010000034.1:0-27734 GCA_049517555.1 Candidatus Sulfotelmatobacter sp.
TTTCCAGGTTTCAGGTCGCGGTGCACAATGCCGGAGCGATGCGCTTTGACGAGCGCGTCGGCCACTTCGGCCGCGATCTTCAGGGTTTCGTCGGGCGTGAGCGGCTTGCGGGCAAGGCGAGCATAGAGAGTCTCACCTTCCAGGTACTCCATGACGAGGAAGTCGATGTCGCCTTGCGAACCAACGTCATAAAGGACGCAAATATTAGGGTGCTGCAGACCGGAAATGGCCTTGGCTTCGCGCTCAAAGCGGGCGCGAAGTTCAGGATTCAAGTTGAGGTGTGTAGGAAGAACCTTGATGGCGACGGTGCGTTCGAGTCGGGGGTCGCGGGCGCGATATACTTCTCCCATGCCACCGGCGCCAACAGCAGATTGGATTTCGTATGGTCCGAGCTTGGTTCCGGGAGCAAGGGGCATAGGTCCGGTGGATTATACGCCCCTCGGAAGACGAGGGGAGTAGAAACTCGATAGACTTATTCAGAACAAGCACGCGGATAAGGAGAAAACACTTATGCCTACGATTACCGTAAAAGATGGCGCACAGATTTATTACAAGGACTGGGGCACAGGTCAGCCCATCGTGTTCAGTCACGGCTGGCCGCTCACGGCCGACGACTGGGATTCGCAGATGTTGTTCTTCGGCCAGCATGGATATCGAGTCATTGCGCATGACCGGCGAGGCCACGGCCGTTCGACCCAGACCTGGGATGGAAACGAGATGGATACTTACGCCGATGATCTCGCAGCCTTAACCGAGAAGCTCGACCTCAAGAACGCGATCCATGTGGGCCACTCCACAGGTGGCGGTGAGGTCGCGCGCTACATAGGCCGCCATGGTTCAAAACGCGTTGCCATGGCCGTGCTCATCAGCTCGGTACCGCCTCTGATGGTGCAGACGGACAAAAACCCAGGAGGCCTACCCATCTCGGTCTTCGACGGCCTGCGAGCCGCGTATGTAGAGAATCGGCCGCAGTTTTACAGGGACATCACTCTTCCGTTCTACGGCTACAACCGGCCGGGCGCGAAGATCTCGGAAGGCATCCGCGAGAAGTGGTGGCTCCAGGGCATGTTGGGCGGAATGAAGGCAGGGTATGACTGCATCAAGGCTTTCTCCGAGACGGACTTCACCGAGGATCTGAAGAAGTTCGACGTGCCGACCCTCATTCTTCACGGCGACGACGATCAAATTGTGCCGATCGGCGCGTCGGCTCTGATGTCTTCGAAACTCGTGAAGAATGCCACGCTCAAGGTGTATCCAGGGTTTCCGCACGGAATGCCGACAACGAACGCGGACCAGATCAATGCCGATCTGCTTGCATTCATCAAACACAGCCAGGCGGTTGCGGCGTAAGTGCGGTCCGGCCTTCTGATGGCCGAAGGCCGGATCTAGAAAGCTTTTGTTGTGGGCACGGTTATGGGCGCAAGCCCGCATCAGGAGCTGAATTGATTGAGGCGACGTTCCTGGGTACGTTGGGGAACGGGGCGATCCCGTCGCAGGAGAACCGGTTATTCGGCAGAATCGTAGTTCAGGTTTTGCCCGAGCCATCGCTCGACTTCAGTTACGCTCATTCCTTTGCGCTTGCTGTAGTCGGCCACCTGGTCGCGGTCAATTTTGCCGAGGCTGAAATAGCGCGATTCCGGATGGGCGAAGTAAAGTCCGCTCACACTCGAGCCGGGCCACATCGCGAATGATTCGGTGATCAGCATCCCTGTATTAGCCTCGACATCGAGCAAGCGCCAAAGCGTACCTTTTTCGGTGTGGTCGGGGCACGCTGGGTATCCCGCCGCTGGTCTGATTCCCCGATACTTTTCCTGGATGAGATCCGCGATGCTAAGGCGTTCTTTACCTTCGTAACCCCATTCTTCTCTTACTCGCTTGTGCAGGCATTCGGCGAAAGCTTCCGCGAGGCGGTCGGCGAGAGCCTCTGCCATGATCGCGTTGTAGTCGTCGTTGTCGGCCCTAAACCGGTCGCACAGCTCCTGCAGTCCGATTCCGCTGGTCACCGCGAACGCGCCGATGTGGTCGGGCAAGCCAGTTTCCCGCGGCGCGATAAAGTCAGCGAGAGACCGGCACGGCTCGCTGCCTTCTCTATTAGACTGCTGACGAAGAAAGTGGAAACGTTCGAGCACTTTCTCGCGTTTGTCGTCCGCATACAACTCGACATCATCGCCTACGGCGCCGGCAGGGAAGAGGCCGTATACGCCTCGGGCTGCAATCAGTTTCTTCTCGATGATGGCATCGAGGAGAGCATTTCCTTCGGTGAAGACCTGACGCGCCTGCGCGCCATGCTCCGGGTGTTCAAGAATCCGAGGATAAATTCCTTTCAGCCCCCAGGTATGAAAGAAGGGGCTCCAGTCAATGAACTCGCGCAACGTCGCCAGCGGAAAGTCATTCAGCACGCGCACACCCGTAAAAGCGGGCGCGGGCAGATCCTCCGCGCGCCATTCGATTGGAGTGCGCTTCTTTCGAGCAGCCTCAAGCGAAACGATACTTAACTTCGGCGCGGAGTGGGCCTTGCGCAGCGCCTCGTAATTGGCGCGATGCTGTTCAACGAAGGCCGTCTTGCCCTCGTCACTGAGCAGGCTGGTGGTGACAGGGACTGCCCGGCTGGCGTCCAGGATGTGGACCACCGGTTCACTGTAATGGGGCGCAATCTTGACGGCAGTGTGGGTACGGCTGGTGGTTGCGCCTCCGATGAGCAGCGGCAACTTGAATCCCTGACGCTCCATTTCGCGGGCCACATGCACCATCTCATCGAGAGACGGAGTGATCAGTCCGCTGAGTCCGATCATGTCCGCCTTTTCCGTTTTTGCTCGTTCGAGGATCTTTTCGCATGGGACCATCACTCCCATGTCGATCACCTCATAGTTGTTGCAGGCGAGGACGACACCGACGATATTCTTGCCAATATCGTGAACGTCGCCTTTGACTGTCGCCAGCAAAATTTTTCCCTGCGCTTTAACCACTTCGCCTGCGGCAGCACGGGCTTCCTTTTCAGCTTCCATGAACGGCGTCAGATGCGCTACGGCCTTTTTCATCACGCGCGCAGATTTGACCACCTGGGGCAGAAACATTTTGCCGGCCCCAAACAGATCGCCGACCACGCTCATACCAGCCATGAGCGGGCCTTCGATGACCAGCAGAGGACGGCCCAGCTTCACGCGCGCTTCCTCAGCGTCGATCTCAATGTACGCGTCGATGCCCTTGACCAGCGCGTGAGAAAGACGTTCCTCAACCGTGCCGTTGCGCCACTCTTCAGCTTTCTTCTCATTGACTGCTCTGCCCACGCCCTTGAGCTTTTCGCCGTAATCCACCAGTCGCTCGGTCGCATCGGGACGCCGGTTCAGAAGCACGTCCTCGACCAGTGCCTTCAGTTCTGGCTCAATCTCTTCGTAGACTTCGAGCATGCCGGCATTGACGATGCCCATGTCCATGCCGGCTGCGATAGCGTGATAAAGAAAGGCGGAATGAATTGCCTCGCGGACCTTGTTATTGCCGCGAAAGCTGAACGATATGTTGGAGACGCCGCCGCTCACTTTCGCGTGCGGCAGGTTTGCCTTGATCCAACGCGTGGCATTGATGTAGTCGACCGCGTAGTTGTTGTGCTCCTCCATCCCAGTGGCAACGGTGAGGATATTGGGATCGAAGATGATGTCTTCCGGTGGAAACCCGACTTCATCGACGAGAATGCGGTAAGCGCGCCCGCAGATCCGGATCTTGGCTTCGTAAGTTGCGGCCTGGCCTTGCTCATCGAAGGCCATCACGACAACGGCAGCTCCATACTTCAGAACTTTCGCCGCATTCTGCCGAAACTTTTCTTCCCCTTCTTTCAGCGAAAGCGAGTTGACGATGCCCTTGCCCTGCAGGCACTTCAGGCCCGCTTCGATGACCTCCCATTTCGAGGAGTCCACCATAAAGGGCACCTTGGCGACTTCCGGCTCGCTCCCCAGCAATTGCAAAAAGCGTGTCATTGCCGTGACGCCGTCGATCATGCCCTCGTCCATGCAGATGTCGAGGACGTTCGCACCATTCTCCACTTGCTGCCGGGCCACGCTTACCGCTTCTTCGTATTTGCCGTCCTTAATCAGACGGGCGAATTTCGGCGAACCTGCGACATTGGTTCGCTCCCCGATCATGATGTAAACACCAGCCTGCTGGGTGAATGGCTGCGATCCCGAGAGACGGAGTGGTTTCGTCCTCGTGGGTTCTGCCGGGCTTGCCTGGTTTGAATCGATTACGTTTGACTCGCTCACGCGCGGCTCGCAATCCCGCTCGGCCCAGTCTCAATTTGGCGAGCGAACAATTCCTCGGTCGGCTGCGCCCCCCACTTTCGCGGAGGCAACCCTGCGAGCGCCTTCGCGATCGCCGCGATATGTTCCGGAGTATTGCCGCAGCAGCCGCCGGCAATATTGATCAATCCTCCTCGTGCAAAGTCACCGAGATATCGCGCCATGTCCGGCGGCCCAAGATCGAAACCGGTTTCCGACAGCGGATTCGGCAGCCCGGCATTGGGATAACAGGAGATCGCTACGTCCGCCTTCTCCGAAAGTTCCTCCAGGAACGGATACATCAGATCGGGGCCGAGAGAGCAGTTGAGGCCCACCGACAATGGCTTCACATGCGCCACCGCATTCCAGAACGCCTCGGTTGTTTGCGCCGAGATCATCGTCTCGCCACCACGCCCCACCGCAGCCGAGATCATCACTGGCAGTTCCTTACCATCCGTATCAAACACTTCACGAATGGCGACAAGCGCGGCCTTAGCGTTCAGCGAATCGAAGATTGTCTCGACCAGGAGGAGGTCCACACCACCTGCGATCAGACCACGCACCTGCTGAGCGTAAGCCGTCTTAACCTGATCAAATGTGACCACGCGAAACCCTGGATCGTCAGCATCGGGCGAGTTTGAAAGAGAAACGGTCAGCGGCCCGATGGCGCCGGCGACAAACCGCTGACGCGAAGTTGCCGTACCAACCCGATCGGCCCACTCGCGGCACTGCCGCGCCGACTGCTCATTGATATCCGAGGCCAGGCTGCCGAGAAACGGATCGTCAACAACTTTCTGATAGAACGCGGGATCCTTACGGTCGCCCTTCTCCCGCGGATCCTCGACAAAGAACTCGCTCTGGGTAATGCTGGTGGCGCCGAAGGTGTTCGTCTCGATGATGTCGGCCCCGGCCTCGAGAAATCGGCGATGGATATCCCCAATCATCTGCGGCTGAGTGAGCGAGAACAGGTCGCCATTGTTCAGAAGGCTTTTTTTCGAGTCTTTGAACCGATCTCCTCGAATATCCGCCTCTGTCATCCCATAGGTGCGGATAGTCGTGCCCATCGCCCCGTCAATGATGGCAATGCGGCTCTCCAGGATCTTTTCCAGAGGATGTTGGTGGGCTCTTTCCATGTCCTTTTGATGCCCTTTTGCGGCCTTCGATTCGGCCTAAACTTGGCGACATCTCCCAGAATAAGCCTCGTTTATTATAGCGATTTGGCAGGATCTCCAAGCTCTGAGGCGTGTGGTCGCTGAAGCAGCGGCACATGATACGTTCTTAATCTCTCCGCTTGTGTTCTGTAAGAAGCAGAGGTATCCCGTGGCGGAGATTGGCGGATGCGGAGCGTTCATTAGCGGCGGCAGGAGACGGAAAAGCCCGTCGGCAAGGCGCGACCGTCGCTCACCGCTCCGATTACATCAAACTGGGTTTCGAGAAGTCGCTTGCACTGCGCAGTCCCACCCTATCGACCAAACCGATCTCGCGCTACGCCGGCGTTTCAACCTTACCGAACGAGTCAAGCTTGATATCCGCGCAGAATATTTCAACGTTTTCAACCATCCCATGTTCGGAGCCCCAGGATTGAACCAACCAGACACCCAGTTCGGAATTTCGGACTTCGGCAAGGTAGATACCACAACCAACGAAGTCCTGGGCGGTGGCGGAACCGAGGGCGGGCAGAACGCACTGTAGGGCCTGGGCGGTCCGCGCTCTGCACAGTTCACGATCAAACCGCTGTTCTAAAGGGAAACGCAAGGGTACCGCATAGGTGCATCGCAGATTTGCTTACACTCGACTCTGCGCCAAAAGATGTTCCAAAGATCAGGGGGCGATTCTGGTGCATTACGGGAACTCGACCCGCGACTGGCGGAGGTCCGGGCAGTGATCCCAGCGCAAAATCCCCGCCGGATCAGTCCCTCCTACGTTAAACTGACAACCCATGACCGGAGCCGAAAGTGAACATGCTGCAGCGCTGAAGGCATCAACCTGCGCGTTGTCAGGAACTTCCGGGCCAAACGCGACCCAAGTTTCCGCAAGCCCACGCGATGCGTATCAGGCGGCGGCGACAGCTTTTGTGGTGCTCTTCTGTGTCGTTGGAATTTCCCTCTGGGGCCTGCCTTTCTACTACGACTTCATGGTCCAACAGTTCGGTTGGACGCGCGCTCAAGTGACGTCAGGCAACGCGCTGAGCAAACTCGTCGTTGGCCCCATCTTTGGGTTCCTCGCAGGATGGATTGTGGACCGCTTTGGGCCCCGTCGTTTGATGATGATTGGAGTATTGATGGCGGGGGGAGCATTGCTAGGACTGGGCTCGATCTCAAGCCTTGGCCTGTTTTACTTTTTTTACTTGTTTAACGCTCTGGGTTACGTTTGCGGGGGCCCGCTTCCCAATCAAGTCCTCTTGACGGAGTGGTTTGATCGATCGCGCGGAAAGGCGATGGGGTTCGCCTATCTCGGGATCGGCATCGGAGGGGCAACCGTCCCGTGGATATCACATGCGCTGGCCCAGCATTTCGGATGGCAGACCTCTCTGCGGATTCTCGGCCTGTTGATCGTCGTGGCGTCATTACCCCTGATTCTCCTGCTGAAAGAACTCCCCGCGAAAACGACCGCTCGCACGGCCACATCCCCGAGTCCGATGGCGGCATTCAAGCGATCGTCGTTCTACCTGCTTACACTGGGGAGTATGTGCTCGATTGCCGCAGTCAGCGGCACGCAGCAGAATCTGAAACTTTTCTTGAGTCTCGACCGGCACTTCACACAGCGGGATGCCGCGAGTGTCCTGTCGCTCGTGTTGGCCTTCAGTATTGCTGGCCGGTTACTCATTGGTTGGCTGGCTGACCGATTCCCCAAGAAATACGTCATGCTGCTGACGTATCTGTTCGTCGCAACTGGAATCCCTCTGATGTTTCTCGGGACTACGCGGCTGACGCTCTACGTCTCCGGTGCGATCTTTGGGATTGGTCTTGGGGGCGATTACATGATCATTCCGCTCATGACAGCGGAAATCTTTGGAATTGAAATCCTTGGAAGATTGCTGGGCGTGATCCTGACCGCGGGCGGTATAGCAGAAGCCGCGGCGCCCTGGTTGATCGGCCGCTTACGCGACTCCACTGGAAGCTACCGCGAGAGTTGTTTTGTCCTGGTTGGCATTGCGTTGCTGGGCGGAGTTGCCGTTTTGGGCTTACCAGGCCGACGGAGGGCAGCATGAGCACTGGAGGAATCCTTCGCCTGGGGAGCCTGAAAAGCGTTGAGCGCTTTCAAGCTCACGTGCAGACCCTCGATCTACAGATTCCCTGCGATCCCCAGATCGTGACGGGAGCTGAGTCGCCGTTGCGCTGGCCGCTGAACCGCGGGCCATTCAAAATCGGCAACCGCATCGCGGTTCAGCCCATGGAGGGCTGGGATGCGACTCCGGATGGGGCGCCTTCGGAGAGCACCGTTCGCCGATGGCAGCGGTTCGGCCGCAGCGGCGGCAAGTTGATCTGGGGCGGAGAAGCGGTTGCGGTTTCCCACGAAGGTCGGGCAAACCCGAACCAGCTTCTCGGGGCGCCGCACACGCAGCCGGCGCTTGCTCACCTGCGTGATGTCGTGAGACGCGAGCATATTCTGACCACCGGGTCCGACGATGGTTTGATCATCGGTTTGCAATTGACACATTCCGGCCGGTACTGCCGTCCGAATGAGCATTCCCGCCCGGAACCGCGCATTCTCTATCACCATCCATTTCTCGATCAGCGCCTGAAACTGCCTCCCGACTATCCCCTGCTGACCGACCAAGAGATCGAGTCGATCATCGAAGACTTCCATCGGGCCGCACTGATGGCTTGGCGGTTGGGTTTTGATTTCGTGGACATCAAGCATTGCCACGGCTACCTGGGTCATGAATTCCTGAGCGCTCACACGCGAGAGGGACATTACGGTGGCACGTTCGAAAACCGCACGCGCTTTCTTCGCGAGGTCGTGCAAGGCATCCGCGCACTCTGTCCGGGATTGCACATCGGAGTGCGGCTATCGGCGATCGATACCGTTCCATTCCGCAGTGACCCAGCTCAGAGCGTGAACGGAAAACCCGCCACTGGAATTGCTGAGACGCGCCCTGAACTTCTTCCCTACCGCTGGGGGTTTGGCGTGAATCCGCTCGACCCGACGGATAGCGATTTGAGTGAGCCGGAGCGTTTTTTTTCATTATTAGAAGAGCTTGGAATTCACCTGGTGAATATCACCGTCGGCAGTCCTTACTACAATCCGCATATCCAACGTCCGGCGCTGTACCCACCTTCCGACGGATATCTTCCTCCGGAGGACCCGTTGGTTGGAGTCGCCCGGCAGATGAAAGTCACACGTCAGCTAAAGCAGAGGTTTCCAAACCTGCTCATAGTTGGGTCGGGGTATACCTACCTGCAGGACTTCTTACCTTATGTAGCGCAGGCTGTTGTGCGCGAAGGATGGGTCGACTTCGTGGGCCTCGGCAGGATGGTATTGACGTATCCCGAATTGCTCTGGGACGCGTCGGAGGGGAGCGAGATTCAACGCAAGCGCCTTTGCAGAACCTTCAGTGATTGCACCACGGCGCCACGAAACGGACTGCCCTCTGGTTGTTATCCACTGGACGAATATTACAAGGACTCCGACATGGCCGAAAAACTTAAGGAGCTCAAGAAACGCTGACATTGGCCCTGTCGCGCGCAGTGCCAAGCCCATGATCGAACTATGGAACCAAGGATGAAAACAGGATGACAGTTGACGAGTTGCTCGCGCGCCAAAAACCGAGACGCAAAGTACAGGGCATTGCCGCAGCATTGTTGCCATACGAGGCCGACGGCCGGGTCGCTGTGGACGCGTTTACGCAACTGCTGACTTCCACACATCGAGCCGGGCTCATGAATGCCGTCAACATGGACACCGGCTACGTGAATTACTTGAGCGATCCAGAAAAACAAGAGGTGCTGAGCTGGACGCGCGAAGTTCTCGGGAAAGGGATTCCGTTTGTGGCTGGCGCATACATTGAACATCTCGCCGGCGACGACATCGTCTCGCTCTACCGAAAGCAGATCGACACCATCGTTCGTTTTGGCGGCATTCCGATCCTGTTCCAGACCGCTCGGCTGCACGGCAAGTCTTCGGCAGAGATCGCTGAAGCTTATCGAAACATATGCAGGGGCTATCCGCGCGTGCTGGCGTTCGAGTTGGGTTCGATGTTCGCGCCCAACGGCGAGATATGGAACTCCGAGACTGTGCGGCGTTTGATGGACATTCCAGAGATTAAGGGAATGAAACACTCCTCCCTCGACCGTCTTCTGGAACTTGAGCGACTCGCTGTTCGCGATGCGCACCGGCCGGACTTTCGCATATACACAGGAAACGACCTGGGAATCAACATGATCGAATATGGGTCGGACTATTTGCTGGGACTTGCCGCCTTTGCGCCAGAGAAATTCGCCGAGCGAGACCGGCTGTGGGAGGGCGGAGATCCTGGGTACTTCGCGGTCTCGGATGCTCTGCAGTATTTGGGGAACGTGGCCTTTCGTGCGCCGGTTCCCGCCTACAAACATTCTGCCGCGGTGTTCCTAAATCTGATCGGGCGGATCCCCAGTGATCGGACGCACCCTGGAAACCCTCAGCGTCCTCCCTGGGAGGCAGAAATCATGGGGGACTGCGCCCGCCGGCTGTCTCTCCTCTAAGCTCTAACTCCTGGTGACGCCCAATGCAAACTTTCCGCTGCAGGACGCGCCTCAATAGATGAGCTTGAGCGAAAACTGAATCTGCCGCGAAGTTCCCGCCGTCTTGCTGATCATGCCAAACCCTGTGCCCTCGATGGTGTTCGCGGGTAGACCCATGTTGACGATGTTAAACAGATTAAAAAACTCTGCGCGGAATTGCAGGTCCGCTCGCTCCAAGCCGCTTTCCCGGCGGCCAATCGGAGTCGTCTTGATGAGCGCAAAATCGAAATCATAATATGCCGGGCCACGAAATGTATTACGGCCGAGCGTTCCAAAGCGCCCGGAGTTTGGTCCGGTCCCGCCCGCGATCCCAATGGGAATGGCAAAGAAACTGGCGTTGTTCGCGCCCCGCCCAAAATAATCGTCGCGCGGTCGCATGGAACTACCGGCGCTCGAGAGGTCCGGCGTCGCAATCTGGTCCGGACGGTCCGCGCCAATCGTTCCCGCGCCCGTCTGCTGGATCCCCGAATAAACCGTGAACGGCGAACCACCGGTGATTGTCGAGATGCTCAACAACTCCCAGCCTTTCGTCAACAGGCGCGTTCGATCCGACTGGAGTCCCAAATGCTCGAGATGCAGATCCTGGGCCGCGCTCAACGTGAAGGCGTTCGTTACGTCAAAGCTTGACGGTCCTCTTTCCGCTGGTGTATCGAACGGGTCTTGCGGACTGAACAGGGTCACAGCGCCGGTGGATCCTGCTCCTCCGATAACACCGCTGACATCATCCAGCGATTTGCCCCAGGTGTAGCCGGCCTGCAATGACGGACCACCGCGCCCAACATTTCCCGACAATGAGGTCTGCAAGGCGTTGTACGACGAGTGCGACGTCGCTGTCGCCACAGACTCGAATCCGAAGCCGCCCGTCACCGCTCCGCTGCCGTCGAAGTTTGTAAACCGTGCAAATTCCGAATCCGCTCCAGGATACGCGTTCGGATATGACATCCTGGGAAGTCGAAACGCCGATGTTCCCACATACGCGACATCGGCTGTGAGGCCGGCGAAAGCCCGCTCCAGCCCCAGCGTCCAAGTCTGCAAGTAGCCGTTGCCGAAGCGCCGATCGATCCCGGCCAGGCTCAGCAGCGAGAGCTGATGACTCGGCGCCAGCGTCGCCAAATCCTGCTGGTATCGATTTACGTCCATCACCGTATTCGCCGGAACGTTTTTCGGATCGCCGCTGGCCAGCACGTTCACGCCAGCGGTGTTATAGACGGGGGGCAATTCGTTGGGTGTAATTTGGAATCCGTAGGCAATCTCTCCGTTTTGCGCCGCATTGACACGGGGATAAACAACGTAGGGCGTCGACCCCGTAAGCAGATTGTCCTGCCAGATATTTGGCGGAATCACTGTGATCGCCCCGCCCATGTGCACATGCACCGCTTGGGGCGCATTCCAGTCCACCTGCACACGCGGCCCCCAGCCGTTCCAATCCGTCCGATAAGTAGGTTGTGGATTAATCAAGTATTCCTGTCCTACGCCCGCGGGTGGGAACGAATCCAGAAAACTCGACGTCCGATTTGCCCGCTCTGAAATCGGGGTGTAGAGCTCATATCGCAGCCCGTAGTCGAGCGTCCATTGCGGATTGATTTTCCATGTGTCTTCGACGAACGCGTTCACGTCATTCCGGTTGATCGCCGCGGGTCCGATGTGCGCGCCGTTCGAGGAATAAGGTGGCGCCACTGCGATCGTGTAACCATACGGATATCCGATCAGCAGACTGCTTAGCGTGTCTGGCAGCGGATCGCCGACTTGGACGTCGTGCTGTCCGCTCGCAGAAGGAATGAAAACGGGCGAATAAACCGTACCACCACCAAAATCATACTCGCCATTGGGACTGATACCGAAGTATGTCGTGTCCCGGTTAAGGCGTGCTTCCGCGCCCCACTTCACGACATGCCGCGCTGTCGTCCAGGAAAGATTCAATTGCCCCTGGAACAAATTCCCGAACGCTGACATCACTGTTCCGGCCGCGCCATTGAACGCCTCATAAAGGCCATCGATGAACTTCAATGCCGGATCGGTGTGGTTCGGTGTCACAAACGACGGGGTCGTCCGCGTGAAACTCAGCGATGACGACCAGAGAAACCGAGGCGACACAGCGTGCGTGTAGGTGATGACCCCGTTCCGCTGCCGATCCACATACTGCACACCGAAGCTCGGGTCAATCAGTGTCTGATCTGGATTGGTTGTCGGTCCCTCCAGATTGTCGTAATTGAATCGACCAAACAATTGTCCTTTCGTGCCGACCTTCTGATCGATGCGGATGGAAAACTGATCCGCATCTGTGTTCACGTTGGAAGGCGCAGCATAGGTTCGCGCACCATACGCGCCGCCTGGATTGTTGGGCAGCGGATAGCGGGCCAGCACTGCCGCAATTGCGGGATTCACCGGTACCTGTAGCGTGTCCGTGCTCCCGTCCGGGTATGTCACCACGTCTTGTCCCGCGCGCTCGGCGGCCGTTGGCACAGCCAATACCTGAGTCGTTCCCAGCACCTGCCGGAATCCCTGATACTGCACAAAATAGAACGTGCGGTCGCGTCCGTCATACACATGTGGCAAGACCACCGGGCCGCCATTGGTAAATCCGAACTCATTTCGGCGGAACGGTGGGATCCGGCCTGGGTCCGCAATCGAAGGGTGATCGAAATAATTCCGTGCATCCAGGGCAGAGTTCCTTAAGAACTCGAAGAATGACCCGTGAAAACCGCTTTTCCCGGACCGTGTCACGATATTGGTAAAGCCAGCCGCGCCGCGCCCAACGTCCGCTGGCATCCAGCCTGAGCTTGATTGCAATTCCTGAATCGCGTCAACGTCGAAATTCGTGAACGTACTCCCGCCCATTTCTGGATCGCTGATATCCGCACCGTCCATTGCGAACACGGCCTCAACCCCGCGCTGTCCGTTGATGGCAAACTGCTGGGTGAAGTTCGTTTGCCCATTCACGTCGGTCATCGTACCCGCTGCTAACAACAACAACGCGCTGAAGTCGCGCCCATTCAAGGGCAACTCATTTACCTTTTGGCTGGAGAGTTTCTCGCCGCCCGTTCCGCTAGCCGCGTTCGAGGTTGTGCTCGGGTTCCCATTTGAGGTTCCTGCTGCAGGATTTTGCGGGATGGCTGCAATCGACAGCACGTTTTGATCGGACACCGTTAGCACAACTGTTACGCCAACAATGTCCACTGCCACTGTCAGACCTCGCCCGGGCAGTTGCACGCTTACCTTATGGGGCCCGAATCGAATGCCCGCAATCGCGAACCTTCCATCGGTTCCCGTAACTGCCGTTAGGTTCTCTTTAGCGGCCGGTGTGTATACCGTTACCTTCGCTCCGGCCACAGGCTCACCGGCAGCCGTGCGCACGACACCAGTCCAGGCTGCCGCCGACGGAGCACTCTGTTGTGCTTTAAGCGAGCCGGCGACCATCAGTCCTAACAGCAAACACCAGCCCATCAGTCGGAAGGACTTATAAGCGGCTCGAGCTATCCCGGGTTCCTTTGGGCAGCGGTATTCATGCATGACGGCCTTTCGAAACGAGGCACGAGGGGCGAGACGCGCGACGAGCGCTCCCACTCTAACCAAACGAGGCCACCGCTCGGTCCAGGTCGTCGAATACTTCAAACAGATTGAGCAGTCCGGTCATTTTCAACGTCTGGACTGCGAACTTGGAAGGGTTCAGGAGCTTGACCGTTCCGGCGCTTTGCTTGGCGGCGGTGAGGCAGCGGACTAGTAGTCCAATGCCGCTGGAATCGAGCATGGTAACTTCTCCCAAGTCCATCACAAATCTGGTGTCTCCGCCGGCCAGCGAATCGTCGAAGGTTTGCCGCAGGTTGTCCACTGCGTCGCCAAGGTTCAGGCGGCCGCGGAGTTTAATGACTCTCACGCCGGATTGACTGCGAAGCTCGATGTCCAACGGTTCTCCCCCTGATGCAAGTCCACTTCAATTTTCGCGGCCCTCGCGGCTGGGCAATGGCTTCATTTGATTTTCTCGGGCACTCTGCGGCTTTCTTCGCGTACTGTGCGGTGAAATCGTCTTGATTCTCGGCCAGCGCAAAAGCCTTTTATCGCAGAGCACGCCGAAGACCCCACAGAGTTCGCTGAGAAATTCAACTTGATCCCCTCCACGACAGGCGCTGGTTGACACTCGCCGGAGCGTCTGCTAGAGTGCCGTTCCAACTTAGAAGAAGCTCCGCGAATTTGCAAATAGCAAACGCTCCCCGCGCGGCCAGCAACAAAAGACTTTAGGCCACTTCATGGCAATCCAGAGTTCAGGGCTTTCGCTGAGTATGGCTGCGCTGTCCGCTCGACTGCTGGAGGAACGCGAAGTCTCGCCTCGCGCCCGAATCACCGCCCAGATCTTGGCGGATGCCTTGCCCGGAAGCGCCGTCAATGTGTATGCCGTCGCGCCTCTACCCGCGGGCGATGCCTGGGCGGTTATGGCCAGCGCCGGCGCAGCCGCCCCGCCCGAGGCCAGCATACCGCTGAACACCGGGACGCTTGGAATGTTGGCGCGCGGACTGAAACCTCTCCTCTTCGACGGCCGAAGCGTAAGCCGGGAGGACTATGCCCATGTCAACGTCCGCCGGACCCTGCACTCGCTATGCTATCTCCCCTTGACCCGGAGCTTAGCTGAGAACGATGCGCTGATCGGCGCCATCGAGATCCTCGGCTTTGAGAGCACGCTGAGCCAAGCGCAGATGAACGACCTGGGAGCGGTGGGAGAGGTGTTCAGCGCTGCGCTGTTTGGGGCTCAGATGTATGAGAACGAGCACCAGAACACGCTGGAGTCGATCTCCAGGCTCACCCAACTCTACGATATCGAGAAAGTCTTCAGCTCGACCCTGGAAATGGATCAGCTGTTCCCGATCATCGGCTCCAAAGTGCGCGAGATGCTGGAGTGCGAGGCAGTCAATCTATGGTTGCTGGAAGCGGACGAAAGCCTGCGCCTGATGCACCAATCCGGCGACGACTTCACGGTTCGCGTGGGAGCGTTGCAAAGGCCCGGTGAAGGCGTCGCGGGCGACGTGTCCGACAACGGCGAAGCGGTGCTGATTGAGCGCTCGGATGACGAGCGGTTGCTGGGGAGGAATCTTGTCCTGAGCAGTGGGGGCACCGACGAAGGCGGTGTGGTATCGGGTGGAGTTATGTCGCTCATCGTCGCGCCCATCATGGACCAGGAGTCGCTGGTGGGCGTGATCGAAGCGGTCAATAAACTGGATGGCAGCGCTTTCGACGACGACGAATTATTCACCCTCAGCCGGCTGACGGAGTCGGCGGCCATCGCGCTGCATAATGCCAGCTTGCTCGCGGCCGAACGCAAGGTCGAAATTCTGGAGACTCTGGTCACCGTCAGCCACGAGATCACGTCGACGCTGAATCTGGAACGCATGCTGCAGACCATCGTCAACGCACCCCAGGCGGTCATCCCGTACGAACGCGCCGCCGTCGCGCTGGAACATCATGGCAAATACAAACTCAGCGCTGTTACAGGGGTCACGCAACTCGATTCCAATGCGCCGGAAATTGCGCCGCTCAATAACATTCTGCGTTGGGCTCTACTGGCCGAGGAAGTCATCCACGTAAAGCAACACGGCGACGAAATTTCCGATTCCCGGCCGGAAACCCAGGCCAAGTTCCGCGCCTATTTTGAAGAGACCGGGATGCGCGGTTTCTATGCCACGCCGCTCAGCGACGACACCGGCAGAGTCGGGATCCTGGGACTCGAAAGCAGTGACCCGGATTTTCTTTCGACCGCTCATTTGGAAATCCTGCAGGTCTTGGCGGGTCAGGCCACCGTCGCCCTGCGCAACGCGCAGATGTACAAGGAAGTGCCGTTCATCTCCGTGCTGGAGCCGGTGCTCGAGCGCAAGCGCAAGTTCATGGCGCTGGAAAAGCGCCGCCGCACCCTGATCATGATTCTGGCGGCCGCGGCGATCATCTTTCTGGCGGCGTTTCCCCTGCCCCTGCGCGTGGACGGCGATGCCGTAGTCGCTCCCGCGCATTCGAGCAAAGTGCAGCCAGAAGTGGAAGGGGTTGTGTCCCGCGTACTGGTGCATGAAGGCGAAAAAGTCACGCGAGGGCAGGTCATCGCCGAACTGCAGGACTGGGAATATCGCTCGGCCTTAGGCGAGGCGCAAGCGAAATACCAGACCGCGCTGTTGCATATGAATCATGCCCTCGCCGGCAATGATGGGAGCGAGGCCGGGATTCAGCGCGTGCAGGCCGACTACTGGAAGTCGGAAGTGGACCGCGCGAGCGTGCAGCTCGACCAGACGAAGCTGCGTTCGCCGATCGACGGCACCATCGCGACTCCGCACGTCGAGGACATGGCCGGACGCCGCCTGCAATTTGGCGACAGCTTCGCTGAAGTAGTGGACACTTCGCGTGTGCTGGCGGACGTGGCCATCGACTATACCGATACCAGCCTGTTGCGTGTGGGCGCGGCCAGCGCGGTTAAGTTGAACAGCTATCCCATGCGAACGTTTCGCGGCGTGGTCGAGGTGGTCAGCCCGGTCGGCGTGGTGCAGGGCGAGTCCAGGGTTTTCTTCGCGCGGGTCGCGATCCCCAATGCGGACGGCGCGATCCGTGACGGGATGGAAGGTCGCGGCAAGGTCAGCGCAGGATGGTTTCCGGCGGGCTACGTGATTTTTCGCCACGCCGGAATCTGGATTTATTCGCACGTGTGGGACTGGTTCGGTCTGTAAATGTCGGGGGAGAAAATGGTTCGTAGAAATTTTGTCGTGGTGCCGGCGCTGGCGCTCACTCTACTGGGCGCGGGTTGCAACCAGAGTGCACCCGGCGTTGCCAGCGCGGCTCCGTCAGCTCCGGTCGCGGCGCAACTTCCCACGCCTGCTCCCAAGGCCGAACCGATCGTGGTTTCAGGTCCGCTGGTGGTCGAGCACGAAGTGGATGTCGACGCGCAGCACGATGGTATCGTCGCCAGCATCGCAGTCGAGCCAGGACAAAGAGTCCGCGCCGGAACCCTGCTCGCGCAGTTGGACGATCGCCAGATCATGGCCAACCTCGAAGCCGCCCGCGCCCGCACCCGCAGCATTGAGGCAGACCTGAAGAATTGGGAAGCCGAAGCTAAAGTCATGCAGTCCGACTATGACCGCGCGCAGAAAATGTGGGACGCGGAGATCATCACCAAAGAGCAACTCGAACACGCCAAGTTCAAAGCCGAATCGGAAACCTGGGACATTCTGCGAGTGAAAGAGCTGCTCAACGACGCTCGCCAGACCGAGCGTTCTCTGGAACTTGACCTCGAAAAGACCCGCATCTGCGCGCCCTTTGACAGCCTGGTCGCGCGCCGCTACGTGCGCGCCGGACAGCAGGTGGCGAAGGGTGATCGCCTGTTCTGGGTCACGGCTGAAGCGCCGCTGCGCCTTCGTTTCACTCTCCCTGAGAAGTATCTCGGCCGCCTGCACATAGGTCAGCAAGTGCCGCTTTCGTCTCCCGACGCTCCTGAAGAGAAGCACGTAGCCAAGGTGATTGAAGTGAGCCCGGTGGTGGATCCGGCGAGCGGGACAGTTGAGATTCTGGTGGAAGTAGCCGGCGCGTCCGGGCAGCTTCGCCCAGGCATGGCGGCCAGCGTCCGCCTCGACAACCTGCAATGAGTCTTCATTTGACGAACATCTCGCGATGAGCGTCATGTGATGAGCGTCATAGAATGAACATTACCGAAGCCCTTAATGCGGCGCTGCCTGAAATGCCTGCGCGGATGGTCGCGGAGCGTTATCCCCGGATCGCCAGCGACATGGTTTTCCGCGAGCATATCGAAGACGGCAAGGCCGTGTTCCGCGTCTACGTTCCGAGCGCGGAGGCCATGTACAAGTTCCCACCGCAGAATTGGGCGCTCATTCAACTCTTCGACGGCAAACGCAATTACGAAGAAATCGCCAAACTCTATTCGCAACAGACGCGCTCGGAGTACAACGCGGAGCAGGTGCGCGACTTTGCCGCCGAACTGGAGGCGATGGACTTCTGGTACAAGACGCCGCAGGAAAAAAATATCGTCCTGATGCAGAAGAGCGTCGAGGAACGGCGCAAGCTGCTCAAGAAGAAAAGCCGGTACGGCGACTTGTCGCTCATTCTTTTTCCTGCCGTCAATCCTGACAAGTTTCTCGACTGGGTCTACAAGTACACCAGCTATTTTTATTCGACCTGGTTCACACTGCTTACGCTGGTGGCGTTCGGGATTTCGGCCGGAATCACCATCACGCACTGGTCAGAGATCGGCCGCGACACCCTCGAGTTCTACAACTTCTCCGACAAATCGTGGGGAGACGTGATCCAGTTCTACCTGCTGGCGGTGGGAGTGCTTGGATTTCATGAACTCGGCCACGGCCACGCCTGCAAACATTACGGTGGGCGCGTCCCTGCGATGGGTTTCGCGCTCATCTTTCTGGCCCCCGCTTTCTATACCGACACCACCGAAGGCGACGTCAAGGGAACTCGTTATGAGCGGCTGATTATTGCACTGGCCGGCGTTTGGGCGGAGCTGATGATCTATGCCGTGGCCACGCCGCTGTGGTGGGGCACTCCGCCGGACACGGCTCTTCACAACGCCGCCTACGTGCTGATGCTGATCACTGGAATTTCCGCGGCTCTGATCAACTGGAATCCGCTGATCAAGCTCGATGGCTACCACATGGTCTGCGAAATTCTCGGCATTGTGGACCTGAAAGAAGCTTCCACCGCCTTCGTGTCCGCCTGGGTGAAGCGCTACGTCTGGGGCCTGCCGGTGGACGTGCCGTACGTTCCCCGGAAACGCCGGCTGGGCTATGGCATCTATGCGATTCTCTCGGGCTTATACAGCTACACCGTGCTTTATGTGGTCGCCCGTTTCGTGGGCAATGTGTTTCGCAACTTCAATCCCGATTGGTCGTTCATTCCGGAACTGGTTACCGCCGGACTCATCTTCAGGTCGCGCATCCGCGTGCTGCTCAACTTTATGAAATTCGTCTATCTCGACAAGAAAGATCGCGTGTGGGCGTGGTTCAAGCCGACTCGCACTTTGGCAATCACCTCCGTGGCGGCCGTGGCGCTGCTGCTTCCGTTGTGGCATGAGTCCGCCTCCGGCCGCTTCGTGCTTGAGGCGGCGCAGCATGCCGTCCTGCGCACTGCTGTGCCGGGCACCGTGGTCGCGGTCTATGCGGATGAAGGTCAGCCGGTCGCGGCGGGTGCCTCGCTGGTTCAGCTACGCAACCTGCCCTTGCAGTCGAAGCTGGCTGAAAGCAAAGCGGAACTCGCACTGGCCACTGGCCGGGCCACATCCGCCGCCCTGCGCAACGTCGACTTCGCCGGCACTACCCAGGAGCGCGACCGCTTGACCCAGCAGACGATCGAACTCGAGTCCGAAGCGGCTCACCTGAGTCTCGTCAGCCCTATCTCCGGTGTGGTGGTTACGCCGCGCGTTCGGGATCACGTGGGTGCGTACGCCCCTGCCGGGACTGAACTTGTGGAAGTCGCCGATCTTCGCAACCTGCGCGTCCGAATCTACATTTCGGAACATGAAATCTATAAATTTCAGGTAGGGTCGGAAGCGCGCCTGCAGGTGGATGGCATTGCAAGCAAGCGGGATACCCGCGTCGTCACCATCGCTCCACTGAACTCGCAACTGGCGCCGGGGCTGGAAGACGTCGGCCAGTATCAGGGCACGCGCCCACCCAACTTTTATGTAGTCGACTTGCTGGTTCCGAATAAGGATGGTTTACTGAAGCCGGGAATGGCGGGCACGGCCCGGCTCTACGGACGCCGCCGCAGTCTGGCCGGACTTGTAGCACAGGATGTCGACAACTTTTTCGGCCGCAAAATCTGGTGAGCTAGTCCTTCCGAGGCCGAACCCAACGCTCCAAGAGCCTAGGGCCAAAACATAAGGCCGCCCTCAGGCGGCCTTACTGTCCTCGAACTTGCTCGAACCTAGCGCTTCGCCAGCTTTGCCAGCTTGGCGAACTTCGCCATTTTGGCCATCTTCGCGAACTTCGCCATTTTGGCCATCTTCGCCATTTTCTCGGTTTTGGCGCTGGCGGTTGCCGGCGTCACATCGGCCAGGGTTGCGCTGGCTACATTGGCCTTCTTGGTTGCGTTCAGGCTGCTGATCAGGGACTTTTTCTGAATCGACATTTTGATCTCCTAGTTTTTTGTGAGCCGGATTTTTTCTGCTACCACGCGATCTTGTACATAGCAAGGGAGTCGCCAAACTCGGAGGGAGGATCCACTAAGACCTCGCTCTCGAAGAATCAATGAGATACAGAGAATGCCGGGCTTCACGCCGTAGTTGCCGCAGGTGCATTCCTGCACATGGGTTAATAATTAACCATCGATGGGTTATTTATTAACCTTTTTCCCCTTGCCGGTCGCGGGGTCCGTTTCGATTTTAAGGGTGCGGCACAGATACTTCATGCGCTGGGAATCGAGCTGAAGCAGTTTCGCCGCCGCCGATTTCTTCCCCCCGGTGCGCCGCAGGGCGGCATTGAGGTAGGCCACCTCGATGCGCTGCATCTCGGCGTCGAAATCCACTCCGCCCTCTGGGATGAGGATCGCCTCCTGGCTGGCCGCACTGGAATAAAGCAGGTGCTGCGGAAGGTGATGAGCGGCGATGAACGGACTATCGTTCATTACCACCATCCGCTGCACAATGTTTTCCAACTCGCGCACGTTTCCCGGCCAGGGATAGTCCTCCAGGATTCCAATCACCTCCGGTTGCAGGTGCTTGAGAGGTTTCTTGTTGGCCGCGCAATAGACGCGAAGGAAGTGGTCCAGAAGCAGGGGAAGATCGCCCTCTCGGTCGCGCAACGGCGGAATCATGATGGGGACCACGTTGATGCGATAGAAAAGGTCCTCGCGGAAGCGGCCTTTGTGAACCATGTCCTCGAGATCGTCATTCGTTGCAGCGATGAGACGGAAATCGATTTTCTTCACCGCTCTGCCACCCAGCCGCTGGGTGGCGTGCTCCTGCAGCACACGCAACAATTTGGCCTGCAGATTCGGATCGAGAGTGGTGATCTCGTCGAGGAATAGCGTTCCCGTGTGGGCCTCCTCGATCAGACCGGCCTTGGCGGTTTCAGCCCCTGTAAATGCGCCTTTCTCGTGTCCGAACAGTTCGGACTCGATCAGACTCTCGGGAATCGCGGAACAATTCAGGCAGATGAAAGGCTTATCCCTGCGATCACCCGATTGTACGATCGCCTGCGCCACCAGTTCCTTGCCAGTACCGCTTTCTCCGCGTACTAGAACTGTGGCATTGCTGTCAGCGACCGCCTGCACCGCCTGGTACACACGCTGCATGGGCACGCTGCAGCCGATCATTCCGCAGAAGGCGGACTTGCTTTCGACCTGCTCGCGCAAGCGGCGTCCTTCCTGGAGCAGGCTGCGTTTTTCAATCGCGCGCGCCAGAACCACTTGCAGTTCCGGCAGGTTCACGGGAACCAGGAAGAACTCGTCGGCGCCGGCCTGGCTCGCCTTCAGCGGCACGTGGCGGTCGGTGGAGCGGGTCATCGCCACCAGAACGACGTCCTCGCGAACCTGCCGCAACTCCTCCAATACCTCCAGGCCATCGGCGGTGCCGTCCCCAATGCTGTCGAGGTCGAGGACGATGCCATCCAGTTGCGGGTTGCTGACCAGAGCCTGAATCTGTTCTTCGTTCTTGGCTAGGACCGGGCTGAAGGTGTCGGCCAGGAAGCGGCAGAGCTCCGGAAAGACAGACTCTTCATCCGAGATGATCGCGATGGAATATTGGGTTCCGTCGGAGCGAAGTCCTTGCCAGGCCATGTCTGCTCCCGCTCGCGCCAAGGTTCGACGCGCAAGGTTAAGCTGCACATTATAGGTTAATTTTTCACCCTGCCCGACCGACATTTGAATCAATATTTCAATGGATGGAAAAAGAAAAACCACAAACCGCGAAAGCGTTCCTGCGCGTATTCGCTCCTGAAGCTTGCTCAACGCGCTGCGGGGCACCAGACGGGCTACGAAGTCAGGAACCGCAAGGAGGTTATGTTGCGTCTCGTTACCGGGACCCGACGTAAAAGCGCGATCGGGATTGCCGCCCCGTTCCTCGCGAACAAGTAAGTTGGCTGTTTCGCGGAGTTACGCAGACGTCTACTAAGCGCGCCATAACAATTGTCTTCGCACTTTCGGCCGCCGTTTAGGATAAGAGCGTGGCAGGATATTGGGCATGAAAAAAGAGAATCCGGTCCTGGTTCTGGCGTCGGCAGACGATCCGCAGTTCACAATGCTGAATAGGCTACCGCACAAAGTATGTGGGGATGTCGCCGCGTGTGCCCTGGCAGCGGAGGATGCGACGGTGATTCTGCAATGGTCGGGTACGCGCGAGTTGTTGCGCGAATCGCTATCGATTTGCAAAAAGCTACGCTGGATACACTCCCGGGCCGCGGGACTGGACAACCTGTTGTTTCCGGAACTCGTCGAGAGCCCAATCCTGCTGACCAACGGCCGTGGCGTGTTCAGCGCCTCGCTCGGTGAGTTTGTGCTGGCGGCGATTTTGTATTTCGCAAAGGATTTTCGGCGGCTGGTTCGCAACCAGGTGGCATCTGTCTGGGAGCAGTTCGATGTGCAAGAGATAGCTGGACAGATGGTTGGGATTTTGGGCTATGGCGACATCGGCCGCGCCGTGGCGGGCCGAGTGCATGCCATGGGCATGCGCGTGCTTGCGACGAAGCGGCTCCCAGACGGATCGACTGATCCGCTAGTGGAGCGCTTCTACAAACCGGAGGAGCGGCGGGAGATGATCGCGCTCTGCGACTACATCGTGGCGACGGCCCCATTGACCGAGGAGACGCGGCACATGATCAGCGGCGCGGAGTTCGCGGTGATGAAGCCGACGGCGGTGGTAATCAACGTGGGGCGCGGGCCAGTTATTGACGAGGCAGCACTGATCCGAGCGCTATCGGCCAATCGAATCAAAGGAGCTGGGTTGGATGTGTTCGAGCACGAACCGCTGCCGGCGGGGCATCCACTGTACAAGCTGGAGAATGTTTTGTTGTCGCCGCACTGCGCCGACCACACGGCCGATTGGCAGGATCAGGCGATGCGCTTTTTTCTGCAGCAATATGACCGGTTTGAGAAGGGCGAACCGCTGAAGAACATCGTCAACAAGCGGCTGGGATATTGAGAAAGGGCTGTCCCGCGAGAGAAATCATGGCCCGCATCGGTAAGAAGTTACTCGCGATTACCAACCCATTTGACCCATCCGCTCAAGGATGAGCGCACTGTAGTGATTCATGCGCTCGGGCCGCCGCTTCAGGGGAGCCGGCAAGATCGCGGCAAGGCGAGCCGCCTGTTCGCGGTCGATATTCCGGGCGGTGGTTCCGTCGTGGTAACGACACGCCGACTCTGCACCATAAATACCAGGGCCCCATTCAACCACGTTGAGATATATCTCCAGAATGCGCCGCTTGCCGAGGACGAATTCGGCCACCGGTACCAGAGTGAGCTCCGCGCCCTTGCGGAGAACGGAGCGGCCCGTTCCGAAGAATAGGTTCTTTACCAGTTGCTGCGTAATGGTGGAAGCTCCGCGAGTGCGACCGCCTTCCAAATTGTCTTCGGCCGCGATTTGGATCTCGTGCCAATCGAACCCATGGTGCTCATAGAAGCGTGAGTCCTCCGCGGCGATAACGGCGTGCTGAAGATTGGGTGAGATTTGGCTGAGCGGAATGAATTCGTAACGTTCATGATACGGAGTGTGGTGAATCCAGGCTTGCAGCCGGCGCTGGATGTGCACTGCGGTTGACGGTGGGTCGACCCACTGGGCGGCCAGAAGAGTCAGCGCGGCAAGCGTCCAAACAAGCACGACGCCGATGGCAAGCCATCGAGCAAAGGAGCGGAGAAAGCTCTTGCGAAGCGGGGTCTTGGAGTCTGTGTCTGGAGTTTCAGTCACTTTTCAGAATAATAGCTCAGGCTGGGTTTGGCTCATGGCTGATCTTGCGCACGCAATCGCGCGCTCTGCCCAGGCCACTAGTTTCCTGCCAGGAACGGTGCGCGCCTGACGGTGGCCGTTCTCGCCGACCGGAGAGATCGTTCCCGTAATCGATTCCCAATGCTGCCCTGCAATCAGAGATGTTCAGTGAGAAGAAGTGGTCTGGCGCAAGAGCACAACATCGCTGTCGTCATGAGTCCGCAGCAGGCCCAGAGTCTTGCCGTCCGGAGTCCAGTGGAAGTCTTCAATGCGATCCGTTTCAAACTCGGTGACGCGATGGCCCGGTGATCCATCCACCGGCGACACCCATAGCGCATACAAACCATTTTCGCGAATCGGGTAGCCGATGGTTTTCCCGTCCGAGGTATAGCGAATCTCGCCACCCGCCCGGGGATCGCGTTCCAGTATTTTCACCGGCGCCAAGGTTTCAAAATCCAGGATCTTGATCACCACCGGACCGCCGGTTGTCGGCTGAGTTTGAAATGCCAGATTTTTTCCGTCCGGCGATACGTTCACGCAACCGCAGGTCAATAGCGCCTCGGAAAGCTGCGTGGGAGTTCCTCCGTCCACAGGAATTTTCTTGGCCACGAACTTCCCGCCATCGAAGCCCGCGTAGACCAGCCATTTTCCGTCGGGAGAGCACATCGCCGGCTGGTCATAGGTGCCGCTCGTGAGCTGCTTCAGGTTTCCGCCCATCGCATCGGCGCGCCAGATATTCACCGAGTTGCCGCCGCCGCGAGATGCCGACGCAAAAATCGCATAGCGCCCGTGGTCGCAGGAGATCGGGCCGAACGAGGGAAAGTCATCGTGCAAAAGCGGCGCGCGATTGCTGCCGTCGGCATTCATCTGGAAAATGCCGTTTTCCTGCTCGGCCAGTATTTTGCCGTCGTAAGTCCAGCCGAACCAGTTTGTGGGCGGGCGGCTGCTGATGGTGACCGGCTTCCCGGCGATCTGGCCATCGTAAGTTGCGGTTTCGAGCGTTCCCACGTACTGCGACTGCACCGCCGCGATGGTCTTGCCGTCGGACGAGAGGCTGATGCTGGGATACGAATTGGTGTCGTTGGTGATCGGCCGATAAATTCCCTGCGGGTAGGAAATAATTCCGATCTGGCTGCGATTGAAATTCGATTCGCGTCCGTTCGCGACTACCAGAATCCCGCTCTGATCGGGCAACCAGATGGGAGACTGCAGACGCAAGTCGGACTTTTTGAATATGGTTTTCGCGCCCGTCACCGGATCAAACAAATCCAGCGCAGAAAGCGCCGACACGTCGGCCATAAATTCCGCCACCACGATCGTCTTGCCGTCCGGAGACCACGCCGGATCGAAGAGGCGGGTTGTCTGCTTCGACAATAGCTTCTCTCCCGAGCCGTCCGCATTAGCAACGATCAGATCGCCTTCGCCTTCGTTGCGCTTTTTGCGGACGAATACGATGTGAGCGCGGTCGGGCGAGAAGCTGATGTCGCTGGCGATGTCATGCACAATCCGCTCTGGGTTCCCACCCAGCACGGGCGCGCGGTACAAGCTGTAGACGGCCTTTTCCGTCTTTTCATCCTTGATGAAATAAATCGAATTTCCGTCGGGCGAAAAATTCACGCTGTAGTACCGGTCGTCTGAAGGCGGAACGATCTGCGTATTGCTCTTGGTCGGAATATTGCGCAGCCAAAGGCTTTGCTGCCCGCCCTCGCGCTGTACATTCAATATGTAATTGGCGTCCGGCGACACTGCTGCCAGCGAAGCCTTGCCCGTTTCGGTGACCGGCGTGACCGCGAAGTTTTCGAAGGCCGTGGATTTCTTGCGGGAAAGAAAGAAATTCAGACCGAAGGCGGCCGCCACGACCACACCCAGCAAAATGACCGATGTGAGCACCAACCCTAATTTGTGCTGCCCCGCCACTTGCCGCACAGTAGAAACAGAAGAGGAAGAGGCAGCTTGCATCGGCCCTGAGGCTGCGGCCGCCGTCATGGCCGGCCTCGACCCAGTGAGCGGCAGGGCTCCGCTGACCGACGCTTGCGAATCGCTGGCGGAAGAAACTCGTGCCGAAGAATCCGTTTCGCGCCGCAGGCGCTTCAAATCCGCGCGAATTTCCGCTGCCACCTGGTAGCGCATCTCGCGATCTTTTTCCAGAGCCTTTTGCAGAATCTCTTCCAGTTTCGGCGGGATGTCCGGGTTCACGCGCAGGGCCGGGGGCGGCAGGCGATTCAGGATCGCTTCAAACATCACTCCGGTCGTGTCGCCGCGGAAAGGCATCAAGCCGGTGGCCATCTCATACAAAACCGTGCCGAAGGAAAAAAGATCGCTGCGAGCGTCCAGTTCCTTCCCACGAACCTGCTCCGGCGACATGTAAGCGACCGTACCCACGGCGGTCCCGGGGCTGGTAAACAGATCCGCAGCCTGGCCTGAGGTTGCCGTCATCGTTCCCAAAGTCAGCGGGCCCGGCGTTTCGCCCGCTCGCGCGCTGCCGGCATGCGACGGCATCAGTTTTGCCAGGCCAAAATCGAGAATCTTCGCGTGGCCACGCCGCGTCACAAAAAGATTTGCCGGCTTGATATCGCGATGAAGAATTCCCTGCGCATGCGCCGCATCCAGCGCGTCCGCAATTTCGATGGCAATATCGAGCAGCCGGTCCGTCTCCAGCGGACGCCCGTTGATCAAGTGCTTTAGCGTCGAGCCATCGAGATATTCCATGGCAATGAACGCTTTGCCATTCTCCTCGCCAATGTCGTAAATCGTGCAGATGCTCGGATGATTCAGCGCCGACGCCGCTTGCGCTTCCCGCTGAAAGCGTCCCAGGGCCTGCGGGTCGCGGGCGACTTCATCGGGCAGAAACTTCAGCGCGACGAAGCGGTGCAGCCGTGTGTCCTCGGCCTTGTAAACCACGCCCATGCCACCGCCCCCAAGGCTTTCCACGATACGGTAGTGGGAGATGGTTTGGCCGATCAGAGAGGGGCTATCACTCATGTGTCCGCCGATTCTAGTTTGCAGGTCGCGGCAAGTCAACGAATCCGAAGAGGTACTGCTAAGCTGAGCCCGGCATCCGAGGGTTGCGGACGCCTAGCGTTGAGAGCGTGACTCTCCCCGGCGTCTGATCGCAACCGGTTTCATGCGGTCCATGGACCTGCTGCTTAACCCGACGGATCGGCGGATATGCCGACCCGCTTCATCGCGCCCCATTGCAGGTCGCCTCTTAAATATTGCCACAAGCCTTGCAGTCGCCAGACCATCGTCATCTGCCGGTAAGGGAAGTGCTCGAACAGACAGTAGAGCAACAAACGCGCAACCTCGCGCCAGTCAGAGTAACGGCGAACCGTCATTTCTTCCAGCAAAACCGAGCCGATGGAAATCAAAGTAGCGAAGGCGTAGCCGAATAATAGGAACTGCATGAAAAAAGCTCTGCTCAGAACTCCTAATACCATCGCCAGAACGATCGTGATATATCCGACCAGCTCGATGACAGGTGCCAGGAATTCAAATATCCACATATAGGGAAGAACCAACCAACCGACACGACCATAGCGAGCGCGGAACAGCATATCTCGGTTGGGCCAGAGTGCGTCGATCAGACCTTTGTGCCAGCGGGCTCGCTGCCGCGCAAGCGACTTCAAATCAGTCGGCACTTCGGTCCAGCAAGTTGGATCGGGAATGAAGTTAATGTGATAGGGAAGATGTTCCTCGAGCAAGTGGCGGTGCATCCGGATCACCAAATCGAGGTCTTCTCCCACGGCATGAGTGCGAAAGCCTCCCACCTGCTTCACCAAATCTCTGCGGAATATTCCGAATGCACCGGAAATGATCGGCAGCATATTGAAGGTCGCC
>JBEKRY010000035.1:0-27692 GCA_049517555.1 Candidatus Sulfotelmatobacter sp.
GCAGGCGCTGACCAGCGATCCGAGGCCGGAAGAATCGAGATAGGGGACGCCGGTGAAATCCAGAATCATGGTGGGCGCATCTTCTCGGCGGACCGCGTTGAGGAATGGAGAAACGTTCTCCATGGTCAGCGGGCCGCGGAAGCTCAACACTCCCCGATCCAGACGTTCGACTTCCAGCGGTTCCGATGCCATCGCGCAGCGATTCTAGGCCTAAGGGCAAGCCGGGTTCAAGTGGACCAGTGATGAGGTAGTGCGTGAGTTAGCGCCAGCGGGTGAAGCCGTTCTCAACGTGCGCGTGGCCGGCATGCCTGAAGGCATGCCCTGATACGGATCTTTCCAACTCCCACTAACCTTTTCGCAGATGAATCGATCCGTCGCCGGTGTGGATGACCAGCGGTCTGCCGCCGCCGTTGAGCTTGCCGTGAATTTCGCCCTCGCGAATCTTGCCCTCGGTGGTAATGGGCATATCGAGATCGATGTGGCCGTCGCTGGTGTGCAGGTCAACATCTGCCGCGAGTTCGCCGGGGATTTCGAGCGAAACGTTGCCGTCACCCGTCTCGAGGCGCCAGCCTGTGGCCAGCGTGGATCCTGATCCGGCGCGCACGTCGAGGTGGCCATCGCCGGTCTTGAGTTCGAGCTCGTCAAAACGACCGTGGGCGCTGATGTGCCCGTCGCCCGTCGAGGCATGCAGCTTGCCGTCGACGCCTTCGAGATTTTCCGCACCATCGCCGGTGTGCAAATCCATCTCGCCTTTGAATCCGGCGAGATCGATCTTGCCGTCACCCGTGCGCAGGTCTACTTTTCCCTCGTGCGGCATCTGGATGATGATGTCGACGCGATGATTGCCCCATCCGATGGTGAGGTCGTGATGCGGGTAACGCACATCAATCTCGACCGCATCGCCGTTCTGATGCTCTTCGACGCGGATGCCGCCTTCGCCGATCTTGTAGCGTTCGGTGACGACTTTGGCTTCAATCGTATTCTGGTCCCAGGTCGTGACGCGGATGTTGGCGTCGGACGTCTCGATGCGCAGTTCGGGCTTGCCGGTCAGGATGTAAGTCTTCGACCATTCGTCGGCGCGAGCGGTTTCCGCGGAAAGCACGGAGATGACAGCAACGGTCAGGACAGCCAGCGACAGACGCTTCACGGCAGTTAGTTTCATGAGATCGCCTTTTATCTGCATTCGCATCTGAACCTCCGCCGGGCACACTCGCGCCTGGCCTCTTAGACGTGGTTACGCATGATCGGTGAGTTCGGTTCCATTGAAAAAGAATATAAAGAATATAAAGATGGCCTAACGCGCCCGGGTGCCGGCGAATGTTCCGACATAGGCCATGCGAATCAGGGTTCGTTCGGAAAACGGCAGGTACAGCAGAGCCGCACTGACGGCGAAAGCTGCGCCCAATCCAATCTGCTCGATCAGTAGAAATGGAGCGGCCGCCCACAACTGGTCCAGCGCGAGAATGAATGGGAACATCCGACGGAACTTCTCGCCCAAGCGTTGGTAGTCAAAGCTCACGGCCGAAAGCAAATACAAGCGCAAAGGGATGCCGACGCCGGCCGTGATCAGCACCGCCCCGGCCAGCACCGTCGCGCCCCAGGGACGGCGAAACGAGTCGCCAATCTCCTGCACGTGACGCAGAAGAAATAAAGCCGACAGATAGAACGCCAGGTACATCACTTGAATCAGCGCGAAGAGTCCGCGGGTGATGGATCGTCGCGGGATCGGGACTTCAAGTTCAGGATGCAGCGCGACCGAGGCGAGCGAGTCGGAAGATGAGCCAGCCATTGTATGTCGGGATGCGCTGAGCGTCGCGGTTGTGTTGATTGTCTCTGGCGAAGGTTCATCCGGTGCGTGCGCGTCAGCCGGAGATTGGACGGGAGCAATGAAGCGGTATCCGCGACGGGCCAGAGTTTCCACGTAGCGAGGACTGGAAGCGGAATCGCCCAGCGCCTCGCGCACCTTGTTGATGGCGGTGTTCAGACTGTGGTCGAAGTCGACGAAGGTGTCAGTGGGCCAGAGCTTCTGCTGCAACTCTTCGCGCGTGACCACCTCGCCGGAGCGCTCCAGCAACAGGGCCAGTACCTGAAATGGCTGCTCCTGCAGGCGGAGCTTGACCCCGTTCTTGCGCAGTTCGCCCGCGCTGAGATCGAGCTCAAACACTCCAAAGCGCGCGACTCGGGTGCTATTTTGCGCCACGAGGCAGTAGTGTAGCAGGAGGGGCTTGGGTGTTAGGTCTTCGGTGTGAGGGCGGAATGATTCCGGAGAGTCGAACTCAACACTGAATGCCGAGGACCTAAGACCTAGTCTTTATCTTTAATCACTGGCGCTACAATATCCGCGTGGCTGATCGCAGTCCCCAACACGAGGACGAACCCAAGCGTCGCCGCCACGCCGTCTACGCGTCGGAAACCATTGGCCTGCTGCTGATTGTGTTTGTACTGCTGGTGCTCACGCTGGTTCGCTACTGGCGATACATTCACTGGAGCCTGCGCTGAGCGTTGAGCTTTAGACCTTGGGCTTTAAATCTTGAGCTTTAAACTTCGAAGTTTAAATTGTGAACCCAGGCCCAACCCATCCCGAAGACCTTCCTGACGACCCGCGCGAAAAGGATCACGACCTGCACGAGATCGCCGCTCCCCAGCCGCTGCTGGTGGTGATTCTCGGTCCCACGGCCAGTGGAAAGACGGCGTTGTCTCTGGCTCTCGCGGAAAAGTTTGCCGGCGAGATGGTCAACTGCGATTCGGTCGCGATGTACCGCGAGTTCGACATTGGAACCGCTAAGCCCAGCATCGCGGAACAGGCGCGCGCGCCGCATCATCTTTTCGACTGCGTCGATCCCACGCAATTTATGACGGCCGGCGAATATGCGCGCCAGGCGCGGCAGGTGCTGGTGGAGATCAATCTGCGCGGACATTTGCCCATCGTAGTTGGCGGCACCGGGCTTTATCTGCGGGCGCTGCTCGAAGGACTCTTTCCCGGCCCGCAGCGCTCGGAAGAATTGCGCGAGCGTCTGCGCGAGAGTGCGGCGGTTCGCGGGTCCGGTCATCTGCACGGAATTCTCCGCCGTCTCGATCGCGTTGCCGCCGGGAGAATCCATGCCAACGATACGCCCAAGCTGATTCGCGCGATCGAAGTTTGTTTGGCTTCGCGGAAACAAATGTCTGAACTCTGGCAACGGGCAGGACGCGATCCGCTGCAGGGCTTCCGTATTTTGCGCATTGGACTTGATCCCGACCGCGCTGCGCTTTACGAACGCATCAACCAGCGCGCGCGCCGGATGTTTGAGGGCGGGCTGATCGAGGAGACGAAATCCCTTCTGGAAAAATATGGCACATCGGCTCAGCCACTTGCGTCACTCGGATATAAGCAAGCCGGGCAACTTCTGCGTGGGGAACTTACCCGCGAACAGGCTATCGCGTCTGCCCGACAAGCCCACCGCAACTATGCCAAACGGCAGATGACCTGGTTTCGCCGCGAGCCGGAGGTGCAGTGGCTAAATGGATTCGGGGACGACGCAGGAATCCAGCAGGAAGCTGGGGCTAGGGTTGGCAGGGTGTTAGGTGAACCCTGAAGTCCGAGGACCTGACACCCAAGACCCAAGACCTTTTCTTCTGTTATCGTTTCTGCATGCCGCGAATTTTCGCCGTCATCTTTCTTGCTCTGACGCTGGCCGTGCCAGCATTCGCGAAGGATAAAGAGAAGCCCACACACTCCGCTCCCGCTGCCACACGCGGCGACCGATGGGCCGAGAGGACGTTGCGCAAGCTCACTGTCGAAGAAAAAGTTGGCCAGGTTTTTATGATCTGGTGCCGCGCCAGTTTTCTGAACGTGGAGAGCCCGGAGTACCTCGACTGGCTTGAGTCCATGCGGAAATATCACGTGGGCGGGTTCGCCATGACGGTTCATGTGGATGGGCCATTCCTTCTGCGCAGCGAGCCCTACGAAGCTGCCGAGTTGCTAAACCGTATGCAACAGCAATCCAGGCTGCCGCTGCTGTTCGCGGCTGACTTTGAGCGTGGCGTATCCACTCGCTTGATGGGAACTACGAATTTTCCTCATGCGATGGCCTTTGGCGCGGACGGCAAGATCGAAGATGCAGAAACTTTTGGCCGCATCACCGCCCAGGAATCCCGCGCCATCGGCGTGCACTGGAATTTTTTTCCTGACGCCGACGTGAACTCGAATCCCGCTAATCCCATCATCAACACGCGCTCGTTCGGCGAAGATCCCCAACAAGTCGGCGATCTGGTCGCGGCCTACATTAAAGGCGCGCACGAGGCCGGGATGTTAACTACGGTGAAGCACTTCCCCGGTCACGGCGACACCGCTACTGACTCGCATCTCGGCGTTGCCAGCGTCAACGTCGACCGCGCACATCTCGACTCGATCGAGCTTCCGCCATTTCGCCAGGCCATCGCCGCCGGCGCCGATTCGGTGATGGTGGCGCACGTCACCGTCCCCGCGCTCGATCCCGACCCCAATCACGTCGCCACGATTTCGCCCGCGGTCGTCACCGATCTCCTCGAAAAGCAACTGGGATTCAAAGGTCTCATCGTGACCGACGCGCTCGACATGGCGGGCCTGACCCATCTTTTCGCCAACGATATTGGCCGCGCCGCGGTTGAAGCCTTCAAGGCCGGCAACGACCTGCTGCTCATCCCGGCCGATCTTGGAGCGTCCTATGAAGCCATGGTCAAGGCCGTGCGCTCGGGGGAGATTTCGAAACAACGCCTCGACCACTCCGTGCTCAAGCTCCTGAAAATAAAAGGCCAGCTGAACCTTCAGGAAAAGCGCACGGTCGATCTCGGCACGATTGCTGCGAGGGTCGGCAAGCCCGAGAACCTCGCCTTCGGCCAGCAGGTGGCCGACTCGGCGATCACGCTGGTGCGCGACAACGGCAAAGTGCTGCCCTTGAAATCCAAGGGAACCGCCAAGGCCGGCCTTCCGTATACCACTAGAGAGGAGACGCATAACCAGACGCTGGCCGTCCTGTTTAGTGACGACGTGCGTACTGACTCTGGCCGTGCTTTCGGACGTGAGTTCCGCACTCGCATTCCGGATGCGCGCGTAATTTATGTGGACCCTCGCATCGCCGCCGGGATGAGCGATGAAGTTTTGAAGGCAGTCGACGAGGCGCAAACCGTGGTTGCAGCAGTCTATGTGATTCCGACGGCGGGCAAAGTCGGCAATTCAGTGGCCATGGCCGACGCGACCGGTACGCTGCTGCAGAACGTGCTCGATCACGCCGCGGCGAAGACGGCGATTATCGCCATGGGCAATCCGTATCTGGCCAGCGACTTCCCGAAGATCGAGAATTACATGTGCACATTTTCCAACGCGTCGGTTTCCGAAATAGCCGCGATCAAAGCGCTGTTCGGCGAGATTCCGATTCGCGGCCATCTGCCTGTAACCATTCCAAACGTTGCCCAGCGCGGCGTCGGACTCGAACGCCCGGCGCAAGTCGCCAATGGAGGGCCACCGCATGCGCAGAATTAGAATAAATGTTCGAGCCGCCAGCAAGTTTGCCCTGGGATTCGCTACCGTCGCCGCTCTGCTGCTCCCCGCCTGCAGCGTCAACGTAAAGAAAGAACAGAACGGAGAAGACAAGCAGGTCGATATCAGCACGCCCGTCGGCGGCATTCATGTCAGCAAAGGCGCCAACGTGGCTGACGTGGGCTTGCCAGTTTATCCCGGCGCTCGTCTGAAGCAGAAAGATTCTGATGGCGATGACAAAAGCGCCAACGTAAATATTTCCGGCTTCGGCTACGGTCTGAAAGTCGTTGCCCTGGAATACGAATCCGACGATTCTCCATACAAGCTCATCGCTTTTTACCGGGACCAGCTCAAGAAATACGGCAACAACGTGCTCGAATGCCACACCGCCCACCTCGATGTGAACACGGACCTCAAGGACTCGGATCACTCGTCGCACGATCTCACCTGCCAGGGAGCGAGCGGCAGCAACGTAGAACTAAAAGTCGGCACCAAAGAAAACCAGCACATTGTCGCGGTGGAACCGGATGGCAAAGGCTCCAGCTTCTCGCTGGTATACGTCCGCACCCACGGCAAGGACGCGGAGATCTAGCAATCGTTTTTGTGGAGACGTAGCCTGCTACGTCTCGGCATCCGAGTTATCGGTCGATCCGAAGGAGGACATCATGTTTCGCCATCTGACACTAACGTTCGCTATATGCGCAGGTCTAACGTTGCCCGCCGTTTCCCAGCAATCGGACTCGCAAGATAAACCCTTCGACGTTCGCAGTTCGCTCGGCGACATGCACGTCGGCAAAGACGCCGACGCCGCCAAGCAGGGCCTGCCCCTGTATCCCGGCGCCCGCGCGAAAGTAGAAAAGGACAGTGATCCGGTCAACTTCGGAATCCTGACCGAGAGCTTTGGCATGAAACTGATGGTCGCAAAGTACGAGTCCGACGACGCGCCCACCAAAGTCGTCGACTTCTATCGCGACAAGCTGAAGAAATACGGCAAGGTTCTGGAGTGCCACTCCCAGAAGCACGGCGGCGGCGTGAAGGTTAACGACGACGACAAGGACTCCAAAGACAGCAACAACAAAGCGCTGAAGTGCGATGAAGATTCCGGTCCAGTCACCGAACTGAAAGTCGGCACGGAAGATAACCAGCATGTCGTGGCCATCGAGCCCAGCGACGCGGGCAAGGGATCAACCTTCGCGCTGGTCTACCTGCGCATGCAGGGCAAGCGCGGCGACATCTAGCGGTCAGAAAATTGGTTGTGCGCCACTCGAAGTACGACTCGAAGTGCGCAGAACCGTGGAAGAGCGGCGCTTCAGCGCCGCCTAGATCGGCAAAATAAGCACGGGCTTCAGCCCCGTGGTCGCATTCCGCGCGCCACGCACCCGCGTTCCTTGACCGCCCTTCGCCGTGCGATACTTTCAAAAGCGCCTTTTCGCTTCCCATGGAGCAGCCCTGCTACAAATGCGGACAAACGGTGGAAGAAGGCGTCCCCTTCTGCCCGCACTGCTCGGCGCCGCAGATTCGCGTGGTGATGGCTGAGCCCGAGCCGCCACTGGCCTTCGCCGCGGCAGCAGCTTCGCAAGACGCAGCCGCTCTCCCGGCGTCGCAGACCGTGCCCGTCCTCGCCCTGCCAATGCAGTGGTCGCAGGCCATAAAGCCGTGCGCGCTGGCAGCGTTGGTCGCGTCGGTATTGATGTCTCTGGGGCTGAACCCGTTCGTGGCCATGATCAGCGTCGGATTTCTTGCCATCGTTTTCTACCGTCAGCGCGGGCCGGGGATCAGGCTTAAAACCGCTTCCGGCGCTGCCTTAGGCGCGCTCGCTGGTTTGCTCTGGTTTGCCATATCTTCAATCTTCGAGACCTCGATCGTGCTCTTTCTGCACAAAGGCCCAGAACTCCGCACTGCCCTTATCGCAAAAATTCAGGAAGCAGCCACTCAGACCAGCGACCCACAAGTGCTGGCGATTTTTGACCGCTTCAAGACACCGGGAGGCCTTGAGTTCCTGATGGTGATGGGTTTAATTTTCGCCTTTTTCGCATCGATCGTCCTCGGAGGTTTGGGCGGCACATTAGGCGCGGCCATCCTGGGTCGCCGTGACCGAACTTAGCCGTTTCGCCGCCCTTGCAGCCGCCCGCGCCCGCCACGTATGATGCTCCGTTTGCAGATTGTCCGGTTACACACTCGCCGATGAATAAGCCCGCACGCGGTTCGCTGCTGGGGATCGAACACCTCGACGCGAAGGATATCCTCGGCCTGCTGAAGCTGGCCCGCCGCATGAATCCGCTGAAGGCGCGTCCGCTGCTGCGCGGGAAGCGCATCGTGCTTCTTTTTTACGAAGCCTCGACTCGCACTCGCTCCTCTTTCGAATTCGCCGCCAAGTCGCTGGGCGCGATCACCACGCTGGTGCAATCCTCCGGATCGAGCATCGAAAAAGGCGAATCCCTTCTCGACACCGGCTACACTTTACGAGCCGTGGGCGCCGATTGCATCGTAATCCGCCATCCCTCCGCCGGCGCGCCGCACCTGATGGCGCAGCATCTCGACATTCCCATCATCAACGCCGGCGACGGCATGCACGAGCATCCATCACAAGCTCTGCTAGACGCCTTCACCATCCTGAAACACAAGAAATCGCTCAAAGGCCTGCAGGCCACCATCATCGGCGACATTTTTCACAGCCGCGTCGCCCGCAGCGCCTGCCATTTGCTGACCAAGTTCGGCGTGAAACTCACACTCTGCGGCCCGCCCGAGTTCGTCCCCGACGTCGCCGCCACGCTCGCCCCCGGCCTGCGTATCACGCGCCACATCGAAGACGCACTCCGCGGCACCGACGTGGTGATGCTTCTCCGCGTTCAGAAAGAACGCCTGGCCGGCCAGAAGATCCGCCTGCAAGATTACATTGCCCGCTACCAGATGACGACGGCGCGCCTGAAGTTGGCCCGGCGCGACGCCATCGTAATGCACCCAGGGCCGATCATTCGTGGCCTCGAACTAACGGCCGAAGTCGCAGACGGCCCGCAGTCGGTCATCGTCGACGAAGTCCATAACGGCGTCCCGACGCGCATGGCAATCCTGGCGCGCGCGCTAGGGAAGGCAAAATGAGCCACGGATTTTCACGGATTGACACGGATCACAAGCGCGCGCGGCAGCGTGAAGTGTTCCGCGCTCAAGCCGCGAAGCGGCGAAAGAACGCAGCCCACGGCGCAAGCCGTGGGTAAGCGAGTAGAAAAGCAGCAAGCCCCGGAGGGGCGCAAGAATATTTGGTGTGAGGAAAGGCAGCACGGTTTCTGACCGGCTCGTTTCCGAAATCAACCAGAATGTCTGCATGCCAAACGATAAATCAAAACCCGGCTCACTCCTGATCAAAGGCGGCCATCTGATTGACCCCGCCGCAAAGATCAACGCGCCCATGGACATCCTCCTGCGCGATGGCCGCGTCGCCGAGATCGCCCTCCCCAACAAAACCCGCGGCAGCGCCGACGAAAAATTCGACGCCCGCGGACTCGTCGTCGCCCCCGGATTCATCGACCTGCACGTCCACCTGCGCGAGCCGGGCCAGAGTTACAAAGAGACCATCGCCACCGGCACTGCGGCCGCCGCCGCTGGAGGCTTCACCTCAGTCTGCACCATGCCCAACACCGCGCCGGTGGTCGACACGGCAGAGTGGGTCGCATGGCTGCGCAATCCCGAGCGCGCCGCCGTGGTCAACGTATTCCCCATCGCGGCCGCCACGCGCGGCAGCAAAGGCGGCACGCTCACCGACTTCAGCGCCCTGCAGCGCGCCGGAGCCGTCGCCGTCACCGACGATGGCAAGCCCATCCTCGACGACGACGTAATGCGCATGGCCCTCCGCCTCGGCGCGGAACTGAATTTCCCAGTCGTGCAGCACGCCGAAGACACGCGGCTGACCGAAAATTGCTCGATGCACGCCGGACCTACCAGCTTCCGCCTCGGTCTGCGCGCTATGCCCGCCGCCGCCGAAGCTGCCATCGTCGACCGCGACGTGACGCTCGCGCAGCAGATTCGCGAATCGCGCCTGCACGTCGCGCATCTATCGACCTCCGACGCGCTCAAAGCCGTGCGTCGCGGCAAACGCGCCAAAGCCCGCGTCACCTGCGAAGTCACGCCGCACCACTTCACTCTGATCGACGAAAACGTCGGCGAATACGACACCAACTTCAAGATGAACCCGCCGCTGCGCTCTTCGGCGGATCTAGAGGCCATCATAGTCGCGCTCTCTGACGGTACGGTCGACGCCATTGCCACCGACCACGCCCCCCACGCACTGCACGAAAAGCAAGTCGAATTCGAGCGCGCCTCCTTCGGCATTACTGGCCTGGAAACCGCGCTGGCGCTGGCGATCACGAAACTGCATCGCGACCACAAAATTCCGCTGACACGCATCGTCGAACTTTTCACCGCAGGCCCCGCAAGAGTCTTCGACCTTCCCGGCCGCGGATCGCTCGCGCGCGGCAGCCACGCCGACGTAACCATCTTCGATCCCAAGAAGCGCTGGACTTTTGAGGCGTCGAAGTCGCATTCGCTCTCGCACAACACTCCCTTCGATGGCTGGCAGTTCACGGGGAAAGTCGTGGCGACGATCGTGAGCGGGAAGATTGTGTACAGAACAGATTGAAGTGCTCGGCGGCGAAGTTGCGGCAAACTCCTCAGTTGCTCAAAATCCCCATCCTCTTTCCAACGTTCCCCAACACCCCCAGCGCCCGCTCCAGCTCATCCTGAGTATGCGTCGCCGTCATAATCGTCCGAATGCGCGCCTTGCCCTCCGGCACAGTCGGAAACGCGATCCCCGTCCCCAGCACGCCTTCTTTGAATAGCTCCCGCGAAAAGTCCATGGTGAGTTTGCCGTCGCCAATAATGATCGGCGTGATGGGAGTCTCGCTGGGAGGAGTTGTGCGCCCGCCGATGTCAAATCCCAACAGCCCAAGCTCTTTTTTCCAGAAGCGCGTGTTCTCCCAAAGTTTTTCCATGCGCTCCGGTTCGTCTTCCAGAACATCGAAAGCTGCAATGCAAGTCGCCGCGACCGACGGTGGATGCGACGTCGAAAACAAAAACGGCCTTGCCCGGTGATACAGAAAATCGATCAGATCGCGCGTCCCGCACACATATCCTCCCAGCGCGCCAATCGCCTTCGACAACGTGCCCACTTGAATATCCACGCGTCCGTGCACATTGAAATGATCAATCGTCCCGCGCCCGTTCCGTCCCAGCACGCCGGAAGCATGCGCATCGTCGACCATCATGATGGCGCCGTACTTCTCGGCCAGGTCGCACAGCGCAGGCAGCGGGCCGATGTCGCCGTCCATTGAGAAGACGCCGTCAGTGATCAGCAGTTTCTTGCCTGGCTCGTCCTTGATGCCCGCCAACTGCTCTTCTGCGTGCGCCATGTCCTTGTGCCGGAACACCAGAATCTTCGCTTTCGACAACCGAGCCCCATCGATGATCGACGCATGATTCAGCGCATCAGAAATAATGAAATCATCCTTGCCCAGCACCGCCGAAACCGTCCCCGCATTCGCCGCAAATCCCGACTGAAACACCACGCACGCCTCCACGTTCTTAAAGCGCGCAATCTTCTCCTCAAGCTCCATGTGGATCTTCATCGTTCCGGCAATGGTCCGCACCGCGCCCGACCCCACGCCGTACTTCCGAGTAGCCTCCAGCGCCGCCTCACGCAGCTTCGGATGCGTCGTCAGCCCCAGATAATTATTCGACGCCAGGTTGATGACTTTCTTCCCGTCAAACGTGCACACCGCCGCCTGCTCGTCGTCCAGCACGCGCAGCCTGAAGTGCGTTCCCTTGGCCTTGAGATCGTTGAGTTGGTCGGTAAGATAAGAAAGCGGATTGGTGCGGGTTGCGGTAGTCATGGGAAACCTCAAAACTTCTTTGCCACGGATTCACACGGATCAAAGCAAAGGGCTGAACCTAATACCTTCGGCACAGAGAGAGAACCCGCGTCACAGCTCAAGTAATTCGGAGTTTTATTCGCGTTCATCCCCGTAAATCCGTGGCAAAGAAGCTTGTCGGCATCGGCTCACTGCACCCCGTTTGGATAAACCAGAATCTTGCTCGCTTCCCCTGTCTTCAGCCGCTCCATCGCCTTCGAGAAATCCTTCATCGCAATGCGATCCGTAATCACGGGATGCAGATTGAGTTTCCCACTCTTGAGCAGCGCCGTCATCTGATACCACGTCTGGTACATGCGGCGGCCGTTGATTCCCTGCACTGTGATGCCCTTAAAAATGATGTCTTCAGAAAAGTTCACCGAGATCGGCTTCGAAGTCAGCCCAAGCAAAGAAATCCTTCCGCCACGCCGCACAATATCAAACGCGGTTCGAATTGAGTCCGGATGCCCTGCCATTTCCAGCACCACATCCACGCCCAACCCGCCCGTCTTCTCCATCACAATCGCATGCACATCTTCTTTCGCGGGATTGAGCACATAATCGGCGTTCATCTCCCGCGCAATCTTGGCGCGGTGCTCGTTCACTTCGATGGCAAACACCGAAGTCGCGCCCACGGCCTTGGCCACGGCAATCGCAAACAGCCCAATCGGCCCGCAGCCCGTGACGGCCACGCTCTTGGCCGCGATCTCCCCGGCCAGCACCGTGTGCACGGCATTGCCCAGCGGATCGAGAATCGACGCGTATTCCTGGGGGATGGCGGGATCGAGTTTCCAAATGTTGGTCTCCGGAATCACCACGTACTCGGCGAAGGCGCCGTCGGCGTCCACGCCAATAATTTTTACATTCTGGCAAATGTGCGCTTCGCCGGTGCGGCACTGCAGGCATTTGCCGCAGGCCACGTGCATTTCGGCGGAAACGAAGTCGCCTTCCTTCACGCTGGTGACTTCTGCGCCAAACGCGGCCACCTCCCCGCAGAACTCATGTCCTGGAATCAGCGGCGGATGAATGCGCTTCTGCGCCCAGCGGTCCCAGTTATAAATGTGCAGATCGGTGCCGCAGATCGACGCGACTTTCACTTTCACCAGCACGTCGGCGGGCCCGAATGCGGGAATCTTTACCTCGCGAATCTCCGCGCCCGGCGCCGCTTCCGGCTTTACCACCGCCAGCATGGTTCCACCTGTAGCTGTTCGATCTTTAGTTGCCCCAGACATCATTGCCACCTATGAGTTCGACTCCAAGACTGAATCAAACACAAAACGTTTGATTTTAGCACCGCGCCCCGCGGCGTTTCCCCCGGCTATCTCGATTCGTCTCATGTTCAGCTTGCACAACTGCAACGCCGGCAATCGCATCAAAGCCCCATGCCATTTCTGAGTTGGCAACACCAATCGGTTCGAACCTCTATGCGAACGTCAGTCCGAACTCCGCTTCGAACTAGGGCGCTTGCGATCCTGCTGATCTGCGTCTGTGTTCTTTATGGCGTACCGCTCACGGCCTCCCCGGTTGCAGTGCGTTATAAAGTGGGCCTGCTTCATGGCTTTCTGGTGCTGAGCACGCTTGACGGCACTCCTATTGCGGAAGGCGATCTCACGCAGGTTCCCCACGGCGATCGCATCACCAGTCGCCTGACATTCCATTTCAAAGACGGCTCGCAGCAGGAGGAAACCACTGTCTTTTCCCAAAACGGCTACTTCCGTCTCATCAGCTATCACCTCGTGCAGAAGGGCCCAACGTTCCCGCACCCCATGGATGTCTCGGTCACGGCCGCAACCGGTCAGGTGACGGTGCAGTACACTGACAACGACGGTAAGCAGAAAATAGCCAACGAACATCTGAAGCTTCCGCCGGACCTGGCCAACGGCCTCGTCCCCATGCTGCTGGGGAATCTGCGGCCGGATACCCCGCAGATCGAATTTCCCATGTTGGTGGCCTCGCCCAAGCCCCGTATCGTAAAGCTGGTGATTGCGCCCCAGGGCACTGAACCTTTTACTCTCGCGGGATCCGGCCGCGAAGCCATTCACTATGTAGTAAAGATTGACATTGGAGGCGTCGCCGGTGCCGTGGCCCCGATCGCAGGAAAGCAGCCGCCGGACACACACATCTGGATTCTTGGTGGGGAAGCGCCCGTCGTCGTCAAGTCCGAGAGTCTGTCGTATTCGGGCGGCCCCATTTGGCGCATTGAGCAAATCGCGCCCGTCTGGCCTCGATCCGCAGCATCCGATTCGAAGGGTGGAGGTGCAGAGAAACACTGACCTTCGTCGATGCTCGCAACCCGTAGTTCTTTTCAGCTCGCACGAGGTTCCTAAGTTCTATTTTGATCCGGGTTTGTTTTATGTGGGACGGCCGAGTCCGGCGAGCTTGCCCTGAGCGAAACCGAAGGGTCGAGCGTGGCTCGACATCCTTATGGCGGCGTCCCCCACTTGCCTCCGTTTGCCCCCGATCCATTCCTGTGCTAGCTTCGCCTCTGGCCCTGCTTCCATGTCTCTCTTTCACCCTCATTCCGTCGACCCCGTCCCCGCCACCACCGAGCCGGTCGCGACCGTATTTCCTGCGATCGAGGGAGCCGAGATCGCCGCCGTCTTCGTGGGCCAGCGCGTTGCCGGAGATTTCTACGATTCCCTGCGGGTCGGGCCCCAGCGTGTGCTTTTTGGTCTGCTCGATGTTGCCGGCCGCGGCGAGGAAAACCGCAGCATCCTCGGGACCGCGCAACAAATCTTTCGCAGCGGCGGAGTCGAGCTCTTCGCTGGCGACGACATTAATGAATCCGATGCTATGACAGAGCTCAGTCTTCGCATCAATCGCGCTCTCATCGCAACCTCCAAGACGGTTCATCCCTGCCCGGCTTTCATCGCCTGCTACCACGAGAAGTTCGGCACGCTCTGCTACACCAACGCGGCACACACGTCGGGCCTTCTCCGCGACTCCACCGGCATCACCGAACTTGCCTCGACCGGCCTGCCTCTGGGCCTGTTTTCCCACGCCACCAGCGACGCTCCGACCATCGGCCTGCCGAAGGGTTCAGCCCTGCTGCTGGTTTCTCGTGGAGTGATAAGCTGTCCGGGCCGCCACGAAAAGTCCGGAGAGGAATTCGGCCTGGAACGCGTCAAGCAGCTTTTGCTGGCGGCCCCGGTCAGCGGCGCTGGCGAGCTATGCGCTTCCGTCCTGCATGCGGCCGATGCCTTCGGCGGCGAGGGTCCGCGCTGCGACGACCGAACCGCCCTGGCTCTGGTACGCACCGCCTGACTCGCGGGCAGCCAACTCCCCACCTGTTAGTGCGTCCAAACTTAGGTGCGTCCAAACTTAATGCGTTCAAAGAAGAGTTGAACCCCGCAGGTTCGGTTCCGAAGGAGTAAAATATTCCATCGGCCCGAACCCACGCTTTGCGCGCAGGCCCAGGACGCAAAGACTCAGGAAGTGTGGTGGCCCCATAAATCTATGAAGAAACTTTGGCTGGTTCAAATTGATTTCGCTCTGCTTGGTCTGTTTCTGATTGGTTTCGCCTGCCTGCCCTCCGTCGCGGCCAGACAAGCCGCCGCACAAGCTCCGGGACAGCCAGCAGCAGCATCTTCCGCGCCCTCCTCGGCAACGCCTGCCGGTCAGCCCACGGGACAATCTACGGCAGCCGCGGCACAACCCGCAGCCGCGCCCCCTGCCGGCCCGCCTCAACCCTCTGGCCAGGTGGTGGAAGAGATTATTACTCGCGTCAACAATCAAATCATCACTCGTTCGGAGTTTGAGCGCAGCAAGGACCAGCTCCGTGACGAAGTCAAACAGCAGGACTCCAAGGATCCCGACAAATCCTTCGCCGAGCGCGAGAAGGACGTTCTCCGCGATCTCGTCGACCAGCAGCTTTTACTCGACAAAGGCAAAGACCTCGACATTACCGGCGACACCGAGCTGATCAAGCAACTGGACCAGATGCGCAAGGAAATGAAGCTCGATTCCCTCGAAGATCTCGAAAAGGAAGCCACCAAACAGGGCATCTCCTGGGAGGACTTCAAGCAGACCCAGCGCAATCAGATCATCACCCGCAAGGTAATCGGCGAGGAAGTGAGCTCCCATCTCGCGGTTACCAAAGAAGAAGAGCAGGCGTTCTATGACGAGCACAAGGGCGAGATGGAGCAACCGGAGTTCATCCGCTTAAGTGAAATTCTGGTGGCACCCAAGGTCGCCGCCGCGCCGGCTCCCACAGCCCCAGCTCCTGCAGGCAATGACCCCGGCGCTGCCGCGGCCGCGACTCCGCCCGTTGCCGATGAAGCCGCCCTGGCCGCCGCCGAAGCCAAAGCCAAAGACCTCCTCAAACAGATTCGCGACGGCGCCAGTTTCGAAGACATCGCCAAGAAATATTCTGATGGCCCCTCGGCCGCCGACGGCGGCGCGCTGGGTATGTTCAAGCGCGGCCAGCTTGCCAAGGAGCTCGAGGACCGAACGTTTGCCATGAAGTCCGGTGAAGTCACCGACGTCATTCGCACCAAACAAGGCTACGTGATCCTGAAAGTCGATGACCACCAGATGGCGGGCATTCCTCCCATGAAAGATGTGCTTCCCAAAATTCAGGATGCACTTTACTACCAGAAATTGCAGCCCGCTCTCCGCGCCTACCTTACCAAGCTGCGCGAAGAAGCCTACATCAAATATGCGCCCGGCTACGTTGATACCGGCATGAGCGCCAACCAGACTCAGCCCATCGAGACCGCTTCTGACAAGGAATCCGACGGCAAGAAGCTTAAGAAGAAGCATAAGAAGCTCGGCTTCCTCTGATCTTCGAATCTTTGGCTCCTCTAAATCTTCCGGCACCCTTGCTGCCCTGCGGTGCGCCCCGTGTTTTATACTCAGACAGCCCCGAATCCAGGCAGATTTCATACAGCATGAAAGATTTCTACATCGGCGATTGCGCACGCCACGAGAACAAAGTCATCACGTCGAACTTCGTCGTCGTCGGCAAACAGATCAAGCCGAAAAAGACCGGGGAGCCTTACCTCGCGCTGACTCTCGGCGACCGCAGCGGCCAGCTCGAAGCCAAGATGTGGGACAACGTCGAAGAAGTCCTCGACGCCTTCGAACAGGACGACTTCCTCAAAATCAAAGGCCTCGTCAACAAATATAAAAACCGCTTTCAGCTCACCATCCACAAGCTTCGCAAGCTGGGCGAATCCGAAGTCGACTTCGCCGACTATCTTCCTAAAACGACCAAAGACGTTGACGAGCTGTGGCGGACGCTAACCAATTTTGTCGCGTCGTTTCAGAATCCGCATCTCAAAACGCTGGTCCAGGCATTCATGGCCGATCCTGAAATCGCCCTGGCCTATCGCAACGCGCCCGCCGCCAAGACCCTGCATCATGCCTACATCGGCGGTCTGCTCGATCACGTTGTCTCTCTGTTTCGTTCTTGCGATCTGATGTGCCAGAACTATTCGCAAGTTAATCGCGATCTCTTGCTGACGGGCGCGTTCCTGCACGACATCGGCAAGATTCACGAGCTCACCTACAACCGGTCGTTCTCCTATACAACCAGGGGCCAATTGCTCGGCCACATGATCATCGAGCTAGAGATGTTACAAGCCAAGCTTGCCCTCCAGCCTGATTTTCCCGACGAACTCAAGATCTTGATTGAGCACCTCATCATCAGCCATCACGGCCAGTATGACTTCGGCTCGCCCAAACTGCCCATGTTCCCCGAAGCGCTCATGCTGCACTACCTCGACGACCTCGACTCAAAAATGGAAGCCATGCGCGCCCAGTTCGAGCGCGAAGCCAGCCTCGACAGTCCGTGGACCGGCTACAACTCCTCACTCGCCCGCCCGCTCCTCAACACCGAAAAGTTTCTCGCCCCGAAAAAACCTGCCCCGCCACAGGAAGAGCCCGCAGCAGCCCTCGACGCTGAACTCGACGAGCTAACCTCTCCAACTCCCACCTTGCCCGGCCTCGACCCGCGGCGGTAAAGTTATCACCCGCACCCGAAAAGGAAGGGTGCCCCATTTCTCGCGTACTTTGCGAGAAAGCCTGCCCTGAGCTTGTCGAAGGGTGGGGACGTTGACTTTCCAAGGTGAGCAATGTCGAAAACGAAAGCTCGCAAGAAATCGCCACACAAACCCGTCACGAAGACGATCGCGCAGCCTCCAGGTTGCAGCGTCGGCCTGCCCCACATTCCGTCCGACTACGGACTGAAACCTCGGAAGCAATACCTGCCGTTCCGTCACGCCGAAGATCGGCTCACGAAGTCCCGCAACTACTGGATCTGCACCACGCGCCCCGACGGCCGTCCGCACTCTATCCCCGTCTGGGGCTTCTGGATCGACGGTGCTCTCTACTTTGGCACCGGACGCTTGTCCCGCAAGGCCCGCAATCTCGCGCACAACCCAGCCGTCTCCATCCATCTCGACTCCGGCGATGATGTGGTCATCCTCGAAGGCACTGCCATCGAAGTCGACCTCGCCAACAAGTCGCAGCTCAAGAAGCTGGACGCCGCCTCCCGCGCCAAGTACAAGATGCCGATGGCGATCGCACCTGAGAACGTTCTATACTCCGTCCGCCCGCGTGTAGTTCTGGCCTGGACCGAAAAAGATTTCCCCAACAACGCCACCCGCTGGCAATTCGATACCACCATCACCTGACGGACCTATCTTCCCATGCTCGACTTCTCTCGCTACGAAGTTCTCACCTTCGATTGCTACGGCACGCTCATCAACTGGGAAGCTGGAATTCTCGCGACCCTTCATCGCGTTCTCTCGGCCCACGGAAAGAAGATGGACGACGCCACCCTCCTGAAGCTTTATGGAGACTTCGAGCAGCATTCCGAACAAGGCAAGTTCCGCCCGTATCGCGAAGTGCTGGAGTCAGTCGTCCGTCAGTTCGCGAATGAACTTAAATTCACTCCCACCGCCGAACAAGTCCGCTCACTCCCCGACTCACTCCCGACCTGGAAGCCCTGGCCCGACACGGTCGCCGCTCTTCGCCAGCTCAAGACCCGCTTTCGCCTGGCCATTCTTTCCAATGTCGACGACGATCTCTTCGCCGAAACTCGCCCGCAACTTGAAGTCGACTTCGATGAAGTCATCACCGCGCAGCAAGCCCAGGCCTACAAACCCTCGCTGAAACTTTTCGAGCTGGCCCTGAGCCGCATCCAAGCTCCCGCCCACCGCGTCCTGCACGTCGGCCAAAGCATTTATCACGACGTAATCCCCGCGCAAGCGCTCGGCCTCGCCACCGTATGGGTGAACCGCCCCTCGGCGCGCCCCGGCGTCGGCGCCGTCAAATCCGCAGAGGCCAAACCCGACTTAATAGTGCCGAGCCTCGCAGAGCTCGCCGCCGCAGCGGTTCGGGACTAAATCTAGACGTGGGATTTGAGTAACCGATAAAACGGGACTGATGAATCAGCAGCCGCGAAGCGGCGAAAGAATACAGCCCACAGCCTGCCCTGAGCTTGCCGAAGGGGCGTAAGCAGTGGGTGACCAGTGATTAAATTAATAAGCCCCGGAGGGGCGAAAGAAACTACTCGGTAGAGACGCCAGGATTTCGATCAAACCGAAATGGCCTACTACAAATTCGCCGGCACCTTCACCACTCTCTTCTGAATCGCCCACATGACCAGTTCCGCCTTGTTGTGGATCCCCAGCTTCCGCATCAGATTGAACTTGTGCGCGTCCACCGTCTTGATGCTGAGTCCCAAGACGCCGGCCGCCGACCGCACCGTCCTGCCCTCGGCCAGCAGCTTCAGCACCTCACGCTCTCGCGCCGTCAAAACCCGCTTTCGCGGAGCCAGACCCTCGGGAAACCATTCTCCCCGGCGTCTTTCATTCACATCCCGCATCACGATCTTCTTCTGCGCGGCGTGCGTCCGCCTGACCATCTCCACCAGCTCTTCCGCCGATGTCCGCCGCACTAAGCAGCGGGTCGCGCTGGCTCGCTCTTCCCGCGGCCCGTCGCCCTCTTCATGCGAAGTTTCATGAGAAGTCAGGAACAGCACTTTGCTATAAGGCGACTCCCGTAGAAGCAAACGCTCCGCCTGCTCGGCAGCGCACTGGAACAGCTTCGCATCGGCGATCACGATTTCCGGGCGATGATCAAATACCTTCCGCAGCGCTTCGGCAGCATTTCCCGCCTCCGCCAGCACTTCCATGTCAGGCTCGTCTTCCAGTAAACGGCGTAATCCCTGGCGCAGCAGGACATGGTCATGCGCCACTACGCAACCGATTTCCTGATTGCCGAAAATTTCCTCGCGTTCGATCTGCTCCTGAGGACACACAGGGCAACTCCTAATCATTGGCCAGAGAGATTTGTTTTGCGGCGGTTCGGTTCGAACCCCAGACGGGTACGGCGTTACGCCAATTGTACCGTCCCACGCCGCCTTTTGCCCGGCTAAAATCGAGTTGCCCCTGCCTTTTCTTCGAAATACATGCCCTGCATTCCCGCTCTGAAACCCAGATTCCTCCTCCCATCAGGTACAATCGACCGTTTATGCTGCGCTATTTCACTGCCGGAGAGTCCCATGGCGAAGCTCTGGTCGCCTTCCTTTCCGGCCTGCCCGCCGGTCTGAAAATTGACCAGCCTTTCCTCGACCGGGAACTCTGGCGTCGCCAGCAAGGCTACGGCCGCGGCGGCCGCATGAAAATTGAGCGCGACGCCGCCCACATTCTTTCCGGCGTACGCCAGGGCATGACCATCGGATCGCCCATTTCCGTCCAACTCGAAAACCGCGACTGGAAAAACTGGCAAGAGTCGCTGCCTGTCGGCGAAGGCGATCCCGCGAAACACAAGCGCGTCGCGTCGCCCCGCCCCGGCCACGCCGACCTCGCCGGAGCCCTGAAGTACAACTTCCCCGAAGCCCGCTACGTGCTCGAACGCGCCTCCGCCCGCGAATCCGCCGCCCGCGTGGCCCTGGGAGCGATCGCCAAGCTCTTTCTGCGCGAACTCGGCATCGAAGTCCTCAGTCATGTGGTCGCCACCGGCAACGTCTCCTTCGCCGGACAAGTTCCTTGGGAACAGATTCGCGCGCTCCATTCCCGCGAAGAAGTCCTGCTGAACTGCGCCAACCCCGAAGCCGAGCAGCGCATGAAAGAAGAAGTCGATAAGGTTCTCAAAACCGGAGACTCGCTCGGCGGAGTCTTCGAAGTCGTGGCCCACGAAGTTCCTCCCGGCCTCGGCACCTACGTCCAGTGGGACGAACGTCTCGACGCCCTGCTCGCCGCCGCCGTCATGTCGCTGCAAGCGGTCAAGGCCGTCGAAATTGGCTCAGGAGTCGCCGCCGCTTTCGCCCCCGGCTCCGCCGTACACGACGAAATCGGCTACGCCGCCAGTTCCGGCTTCACCGCCTTCTCCCGCACCCGCAACAACGCCGGAGGGATTGAAGGTGGCGTCTCCAACGGAGAGGAAATCCGCGTGCGCGGCTATCTGAAACCAATTTCCACCCTTCGCCGGCCCCTGCAGTCCGTCGATTTTTCCACCCGCGAGCCGGTCAAAGCCGCCTACGAGCGTTCCGACGTGTGTGTGGTCCCAGCCGCGGGAGTCGCCGGCGAAGCCATGGTCGCCCTGACTCTCGCCCGCTGCGCTCTGGAGAAATTCGGCGGCGATTCCATGACCGAAACCCTGAGAAATTTCGAGGGCTACCGCCAGCAACTGAAAAATTATTGATCCAAATTCGACGATCGAGACTCTGATGATCTAAAACGTTAATGCTTTAATTCTGATGTTTTCACTTTGATGATTTATCCCATCGTAAAATTCGGTAATCCAGTTCTCGAAAAGCCTTCCGAAAAAGTGACGGCCTTCGATGAGGAACTGCTGAAGCTCATCGAAGACATGTTCGAGTCGATGTACGCCGCCCACGGCGTCGGCCTCGCCGCCCCGCAAATCGGCATCGCCCGGCGCATCGCCGTCATCGACGTCACGTTCAAGGAAGATCCCCACGCCAAACTCGTCCTCATCAATCCTGAAATCCTCCACACCGAAGGCCGCCACACCCAGAGTGAAGGCTGCCTCAGCATCCCCGATTTTCGCGAGAACGTAAGCCGCCCCAACAAAGTCACCGTCCGCGCCCAGGACGCTCACGGCAAGGTCTACCAAAAAACCGGAGAAGACCTGCTCGCCCGCGCCTTCCTCCACGAAACCGATCACCTGAACGGCAAACTCTACATCAGCCACATCAGCGCCTTGAAACGCGACCTGATGAAACGCAAAATCCGCAAAATGATGAAAGCCGGAGAGTGGTAGAAAGACAGTCGAAACTGTTAGCTGATTGCCGCAAGTCAGCCGACCGCAGCCAATACGAACTGCACCCGTTCCTCGACTGAGCTGAGAGGCAGCGGAATCAAGTCGTAGCCTAACCCAGCATAGGTTTGCATCATCACTTTATAGGTCGCCTCGGCTTCCTCGAAGGACTGCTTCCGCTCCGCATCCGCCGCAAAGATTTCCGGCCAAGGTGGCGCAATAAACACTCGGCGATGATAGCGGAACACGCGCGCCGCCCTCTCCACATGGGAAGGAACGGGAAGTTCGCTGAGGCGCAAGTAGCCGAGCACATCGGGTACGCCGCGATCAAAAATCACAGGACCCTTCAGATTCAATCCAACTCGGTGTGATCGCATGTCCCAACTCAGCATCAGTTCAGCGAAAGCACGCCGGTCCAGCCATGGTAAAGCCTCGCCGCCAACGGCCACCTGATCCTGAATAATCGCTCTTCCAGCCTCGGGCATAGTACAAATGCCACGCTCTGCAAGCGCTTCGATCAGCGTGCTCTTTCCTGAGCCAGGCCCTCCTGTGATTACAAACAATCGGTCAAAATTTGCAGCCTCCATTCCGCCTCCCCTAAACTACTTAATAAACCAATCCTTTCAATGTCCCTCAATCTCATCTTCTGCGGCACGCCGCAATTCGCCGTCCCGACACTCGAGAAGTTAGTCGACGCCGATTTCCGCGTCCATCTCGTCGTGACCCAGCCGGATCGCCCCAAAGGCCGCGGCCTGGAACTAGTCGCCTCGCCAGTCAAACAATCCGCCCTGAAATTAAATCTCCCCATCACCCAGCCCGACCGCATCAAGACCAACGACGAATTCCGCGCCCAACTCACCGCCCTCCAGCCCGACGCCATCATCGTCGTCGGCTACGGCCGCATCATCCCCCAGTGGATGCTCGATCTCGCCCCACTCGGCAACCTCAACCTGCACGCCTCGCTGCTCCCAAAATACCGCGGCGCCGCGCCCATCCAATGGGCCATCGCCAACGGAGAAACCGTCACCGGCGTCACCACCATGCGCATCGACGCCGGCCTCGACACCGGCGACATCCTCCAGCAACGGGAACTTGCGATCGCCCCCAACGACACGGCCGAAACTCTCGCCCCGCGCCTCGCCGCCATCGGCGCTGATCTCATGGTCGAAACCCTGCGCGGTCTGCAAGCCGGATCGATTCGCCAGCACCCACAAGACAATTCGAAAGCGACCCTCGCCCCGATCCTGAAAAAAGAAGACGGCCTCGTAGATTTTTCACGCTCGGCCTCGGACATCCTCAACCGCATCCGCGGCTTCCAACCCTGGCCGGGAGCCTACACAAAATTCCGCGGCAAGACCCTACAGATCATCCACGCGCGCCCAACGATCGACGCAGTACCGCCAACCGAGTTGCGCGCCGATTCCAATCGCCTGCTGGTCGGCAGCGCCCACAACACCTCGCTCGAACTCCTGGAAGTCCAACTCGAAGGCAAAAAGCGCACCTCGGCCGCAGACTTCCTCCGTGGCTATCGCCCTGAGCCCCACGAAAAACTGGGCTAAAGCCTCTGTGTCCTCCGTGTCCGAAGCCTGCCCTGAGCGAAGCCGATGGGTGGTGGGTTCCTTCTTTCCCGCCTACAATCTGGGATGAATGCCAGTCTCCCCCGCCCGCGCCGCCGCCTTCGACATCCTCCTCCGCGTCGAACGCGAATCCTCCTACGCCTCCGAGCTCCTGCACGCACCTGCCCACGCGAACCTCTCCACTCCCGATCACGCTCTGGTCACCGAACTCGTGATGGGCGTGCTCCGCTGGCGTTCGCGCCTCGATGCCGACATAGCCGCCGCGTCCTCGCAACCCATTTCGAAACTCGATCTCGAGATTCTCATCGCCCTGCGCCTCGCCCTCTATCAATTCCTCTGGCTCGATCGCATCCCGCAGCGCGCCGCTCTTCACGAAAGTGTCGAACTCGTAAAACGCGCCCGCAAACGCTCCGCCGCCCCCTTCGTAAACGCGGTCCTCCGCAAACTTTCCGCCGCGCCGCCAAACCACACCCCAGCCGATACCGAAATTTCTTCCCCCGAAGCTCTGGCCCGCACGCTCGCGCATCCACAATGGCTGGTCGAGCGCTGGACCCGCGCCTACGGCCTTGCCGCCGCTCACCAGATCTGCCAGCACAATCAATCCGTTCCCACAACGGCAATTCGACTTCGCACAGCAACCGCAGAACACCAACTCAACGTAGAAGGAATCACTTTCATCCCCGGCGGACTTCTCACCTCCGCCCGCCGCGTCCAAGCCGGAGACATCACGAAAACCCAGGCCTTCCGCATCGGCCAAATCGTAATCCAGGACGAAGCCTCGCAACTCGTCGCCGCCCTGGTCAGCCCCTCCGCACTCAAAGAAGGCTCCCGGATCCTTGACTGCTGCGCCGCCCCCGGCGGCAAGACGCTCGCCATCGCAGACCGCAACCCAACTTCCGCAATCACAGCCCTCGAACTCCATCCCCACCGCGCGCGCCTGCTGCAAAATCTGTTACGTCAAAATCTATTGCAGCAGAATTCGCAGTCCCCAGCAGCTCACATTCAAATCATCACCGCCGACGCGCAACATCTCCCGGTATCCATCCCCTTCGACCGCGTCTTAGCCGATGTGCCCTGCTCCGGCACCGGCACCCTCGCCCGCAATCCCGAAATCAAATGGCGACTGACCCCAGACGATCTAGCGAAGTTAGCGCAGCGCCAACTCGCAATCCTCCGCTCCGCCCTGGCCCAGGTCGCACCCGGCGGACGCCTCATCTACTCAACTTGTTCGCTGGAAAAAGAAGAAAACGAAAACGTCGTCGAGCAAGCCCTGTCGGAAAACAAGGCCTTCCGCGTACTCGACTGCCGCGCTGAACTCGCCCGCCTGAAAGATTCTGGCGAGCTAATCTCGCCCGACCCAGCCTCGCTCACTCACGGCCCCTACCTTCGAACCATCCCCGGCATCCACCCCTGCGATGGCTTCTTCGCCGCGATCCTGGAAAGAGTTTAGGAAATTTGGAAAGGTCTTGAGCAATGACGCGGGGTTTTATCCGTGAATATCCGTGCAAAATCCGTGGCGAAATGTTTCACCGCACCTCAAAATTCACAGCCGTCCCCGCAACCACCTTCTGCCCCGCCCCCGGCACCTGCGATACAATCACGCTCGCCGGTGACGGCTGTGCCGGCAACACGGACGGCGCGGCCGGATTCCCCAAATTCGACGGGTCACTGGCAACGGAATTCATCGGCGGGGCCACTCCCACATTCCCCAGCTTGAACCCCGCATCCTGCAAGCTGCGGCTGGCGCTTCCGAGCGGCTGCCCCACAAAGCTGGGCATCACAAACGCCTCTGGATCCGCCGCCGCCGTAACCAGCAAGCTGATCTTCGGCGCGGCCACCTGCGCTTCCTTCGCCGTGGGACTCTGCGCCAGCACCTGGTCTGCCGGAATCCCCGTCGATTGCACCTCCGCCATCGACGCCACATCCAGCCCCCGCCGCCGGATATTCAATTCCGCCGCGTGCTCGCTCTGTCCCGTCACATCCGGAATCTTCACCCGCGTTTTTCCCAGACTCTGCGCCACCCGCACCAGCCAGCCATGCCGCACTTTCGTCCCCGGCAACGGCAGCTGCGACATAATTCTTCCCTCAGGAATCTGCGGACTGTAATACTGCCGCTCGATCGACATCTGCAGGCCGAGCGCTCCCACCGCCCGCTCCGCTTCCACCGGCGTCAGCCCCAGCAACGGCGGCACCGCAACCTCCTGCCCGTGAATGGCAAACCGCATCGCCGTCAGCGCCGACACCATCGCCACAATCACCAGCACCAGCGCCAGCAGCGCAAATCGAAGCGCAGATTTCATCTCAGAATTATAGCCGCGTCAGCAGCGCCGCCACCCCGCCGGTCCGATCGCGGGCTGAATGCCTGCTGGACCTTCGGTGGTAGTGCAGTTTGAATTCCAGCGGGCCATCTCATCGGCGTCATCCCGAGCGAAGCCGCTTTTCAGGCGGAGAGAGGGATCTCCCGTTTCTCCGGCCTCGCGCGAAAGCCAAACTGCACTACTACCTGGATCCTGACTCGCTGCAATTGCATTCTTCGATGGGGTATCATGCTTGTGTCAGGCAAACGAACCATGCGCCGCCTGCTTCTCATCACGTTGCTCGCCGCCCTCTCGCCGTGTGTAAACGCGCAGCGCATGTCTCATGCCTCTCCGCGCTTCGCCTCTGGTTTCAACCGAGGCAGCTTCGCCCGCTCTTCCTTTTACCCGTTAGCGCTCTCCGACCCCTTCTATTCCGACTATCTCCTCAGCACAGGCTACCCCGTCGCTTCCCAACCACCGATGATTTTTCTGCAAGCCCCTCCCGCCGCAGCGGCGGCGCCCGAGCGTACTTCATCTCCGGCCCAGCCGCTCATGATCGAACTGCGCGGCGACCGCTACATTCGCATCAGCGGCCCGGAATCGTCGGGAGCTGAATTGATCGATCGGGAATTGATCGAGCGCCAATTGATCGATCGAGACGCCGTCGATCGAGAAAAGACGAATCGACTGTCGGACTCACAGCCTCGCCCGGAACGCCAGCCCATTACGCCTCCGGCCGCCGCTTTGCCAGTCCTCATCTTCCGCGACGGCCACCGCGAGGAGATATCCGACTACACCATTGCCGACGGCTCCCTCTACACTCGCGCCGACTACTACACCACCGGATCCTGGAACAGAAAAATCAACCTCTCGTCGCTGAACCTCCCTGAAACAATCGCATCGAACCAATCCCGCGGCACCAACTTCCACCTCCCCTCATCCCCCAACGAAGTAATCGTCGGTCCATAGAGAATAGAGAATAGAGAATAGAGACCCACGCCCTTCAGCTCGCAGACATGCACGGATAGCCCGCGCGTGCAGCCGCGTCGTTAGAATAGACGCAAGTTTGCGGCGGCACTCGGGCGCACCGTAGCCGCACCGCGTGCAGCCGCGTCGTGGAGCAACCGCATCGTGGAGTGGCCGCATCGTGGAAGAGCGGCGCTTCAGCGCCGCGTTAAGCTCGGAGTGAAAAAGGGCTTTAGCCCCTGTGTCCGCTTCACGTGCCGGCGCCCTGTTTCGCCGGAGCCCGTTTCAAGCTGCCGCCGCCAAAGCACTCTCCATCTTCCGCGCAGCGGCCCTCTTCTCCCGTACCCGCAACATCGGCTGCTCCACGAAATAATAAGAAGCGCTAGCCAGCCCGACCGCAAACCACACGAAATACCAGGGCCGAGAATGCTCCCCATAAACAAATAACTGCTGCCACAAATAAAGGCTGTAACTGATCCTACCCAGCCACTCGACCGGCCGCACATTCAAAATCCAATAAGGCCTTTGCACCACATGCAGCAGCAGTCCGGCAATCGAAAGATGCATCACCGGCCACAGCACGAACAGCAACACCGCCGTCACGTGAAATCGCAACACACCCAAATAAACCGGAACCAGCACCACCGGCAAGATCATCGCCAGCGCCCACCCTGCCCTGATCTTCGGCAACCGCCCCGCGAAAATCCCCAGCAGACACCCAATCGCCAGCACATCCGCCACGGCAGGAAACGTCTCGTCCGCCCGCCCGTGCAATCCCAAAAAATGACACGCCACCCGATACACCGGCGCAAACCCAACCACTCCCACCAGAATCGCCACCCGATGCCGATGCCACCTCTTCAACACTCCCGGCCACAGAAAATAAAACTGCTCCTCCACGCTCAACGACCACAAATGCCCCAGATACCACGGGTGCGCAAAATCAAAATTCGCCAAGTAAAACGCCGCAGCCACTATGTGATACCAGCGCAGCTCATGCCAGAAAATCACAAACACCGGCACCATAAACACAATCGCAGCCGGCAAAATCCGATAAGCCCGCCGCACATAAAATTCCCGCAACCCAATCGTCGAAGTCTTCCCATACTCCTTCAACAGCAGCGTCGTAATCAGATATCCGGAAATAACAAAAAAGATTCTCACTCCCAGATTGGCAAACGCCCCCGCTACATCCGAGTGATAACGCAGCTCCGCCCAGTGCCCTACC
>JBEKRY010000036.1:0-27563 GCA_049517555.1 Candidatus Sulfotelmatobacter sp.
ACTTGGCGCGCAAACTTATTTTGCTCGTACCAGCTTTGCTTGCAGCTGCTTTGCGTACAGCACGGCACAAGGTCTTCATCATCATCATCATCGCCATCATTGCGTCCCCTTCAGCTTGATCTGGAAATGATTTCATTTGGACAGGGTCCATGGCATTGGATGCCAGCGAAAAGTTTAAATGTCCCCGGGATGGGCCGGGGACACTTTCGTGGCTTACTTTCAATGGCCTACATTTTCTACTCGTTTCAAGTGCTCGCGCGCCTGGGCGTAGGTGTTCGAGAGCGCGAGCGCGGCGCGGTATTCTTCGGCGGCCGCCCGACGGTCTCCCTGCTTTTCCAGTAGCTGGCCGAGGAAGTCGTGGGCTTTGAAGGCTGGACCCTCTTCGACGGGACTGTTCGAGAGATAGCGGCGCAGGAGGCGGACGGCCAGGGCACTGTCGCGGTCGAAGTGCAACAGAAGGCTGGCTCCGTCCATCAGCGCTTCGGGATGGTCGAGCGGGGCCGCGTTCATGCTGTGCAACGCGTCATCCATTTCGTCGAAACGGTTGGCGTGAGCCATAAATTGGGCCAGATGTAGCCATGCGATCGCTGTGCCGTGACTGGTTTCAATTGCGGCACGGTAGGCGCGCTCGGCGGTTTGGAAGTCTTTTTCCTTGGCCGCAATCTGGCCGGCCACATAATCCGCTGCCGCGGGGTCGAAGCCGGCCAGTGCCTGGACCTGAGCTCGAGCCTTGTCCTTGCCGCCACCGACGATGGACGGGGCCTCGAGATAGAACTCAGCCAAATCCTCGCGAGCTGCTGAGTTTTTGGGATCGAGCTCGACGGCGCGCTCGAACTCGGTGCGAACTTTCTTGACCAGTCCCGCCCCGGTAAGAAATCCGGCGTGGTCGGCCTTCTCGCCATAGATTCGGGCGAGCCACAAGTGGTAGAGGCTGTTCTCCGGGGCGAGCTTCACGGCGCGCTCGCACGCGGCGATACCGCGATCCCAGTCGTCAATCATGTAATAAGCGCGGCAGAGCAGATTGTAGGATTCGGCGTTGGGAGAGGAGCTGTGGGTCGCTTGCTCCAGGGCGAGAATTGCTTCATCGACGTGACCTAAGGCCAGCAGCTCTTTGGGAGGCGTATCTGCATGGGCAGAGGGCAGGAACACAGAAAAGAGCAGGAGCGATAAAAAGGGGCGTGATTTCATCAGTGGGCAAGTCCGTGTCGGACTGAGCTGGAGCCTTCCCGGAGTTTAAGAAAACCGGAGTCTAGGGAACTACTTTGACAGCGACCCCATCGAACAGCGGCTTGTCTTCTGCCGGCAAGGCTACCAAGTCTCCCGCGGAAAGGCCGGAGGTGATTTCGACCCGAGTGAGATTCTGCAACGAGACCTCAATTGTCTGGCGCTTGAGGTGGCCGTTGACGATGCGGTAGACGTAAGGTTTAGGTTCATCAATGCGCAGGGCATCGCGCTCCAGCGTGAGGACGTCGCTGTGCTCGGCAACAACAATCGTCACGCCAACGTTGACGTTGGGCAGAAGGCGGAGATCTTTGTTGTCGACGATACAGGTCGCTTCGCCGACGTTTCTGGAGACGCGCAGCTTCACGGTCGACGGCACGGTGTTCACCGAGCCGGTCCAGGTGCGCCCGGCGATTGCGTCCCAGGTGACTTCGACTTTTTGTCCGGTCTGGAGTCGGCCCACGTCGGGTTCGTCGACGAAAGCACGAACCAGCACACGCGAAAGATCGGCTTCCTGCAAAAGCAATTCGCCCGCCGCCACAAAGGCTCCTTGCTTTACGGGGAGCGAGTAGACGATGCCGTCGAAAGGGGCGCGCACGGTCGATTTACCGAGGGCGTCTTCAGCCGCGTCATAGGCGGCTTGCGCTTCCCCGGCCTGAGCCTCGATCCGTGCGGCTTCCGGCGTCGAGTAGCGGCCATTCTGTTTCTGCTCGATCAAGGTGAGGTCGGCCTGAGCGCTCTGCAGGGCGTCTTCCGCCTGGCGAACCTCGCCTGGAGAGGCTGCGCCATCCTGTTGCAGGCGGCGCAGAGCATCGAGATGGCGCTGGGCGGCATCGCGCGCACTGCGGGCTTTGACCAGCTGCGTGTTGAGAGTGAGGACTTCTTCGTGCGTGCCTTCGGCCTGCAGCGAGGATTGATCGGCCTGCGCCGCCTTGACTTGAGCCTGGGCTTTGGCGGCCTGGGCCCGAATGTCGGCGTCATCGAGTTGCAGCAGCAGTTGACCCTGCCGCACGTGGTCGCCTTCCTTGACCAGCAAGCGTTTCACCGTGGTGGCGATGGGCGCGTGCGCTTCGAAGGGTTGCACCGGTTCAATCTTGCCGTTGGTGGAGACCACGCTGCGAATGGGACCGCGTTGCACGCTCACGGCTCGCACTCTCACGGGGGTTTGGTGGAAATAAGAGTAAAGGAGTGGCACTGCTACCACGATGATTAGGGCGGGCCAAATCCACCGCCGCAGGGGCGGTGTGGTCGAATTGTTCGTCGATGCCAACCAGTTAGTCTTTCAGGCTCCGGCAGGAATAACTGTAAGCGTTAATTTACCATTCCAGAGCCTGCAACAGATATACCAGCACGCCTCAGGATGGTGTCTTGTTGGATGCGCGCGAGGCCGGTTCGGCTTCGGCTTTATCTTCGGCTGTATCTTCGGCTGTATCTTCCGGCTTTGTCCTCGGCCTTATCTCGGCTTCTGATCTTCAAGTTGCGTCGTGGTTTCGAGTGAATCCGAATTTCGAGAGAATCCGGGCAAACGCTACAATAGCGACATGGCTAAATCGCCTCGCTATACGCCTGAGCACGCTGCCGCGGGTCTCGACGCGAAGTTTCCGGAGATTGAGACCTGGCCCAACCAGTTTCCCGGGTACGAGATTGTGGTGGATGACCCGGAGTTCACGTCGGTGTGTCCGAAGACCGGGCTGCCGGATTTTGGCGCTTTGGCGATTCGCTACATGCCGGAGAAGAGCTGCCTGGAGTTGAAGTCGTTGAAGGAATATTTGCATTCGTACCGGAATCTTGGGATTTTTCAGGAAAACATCGTCAACCAGATTCTGGAAGATGTGGTGAAGTGGGCGAAACCGGTATGGGCGGAAGTAAGGGGCGAGTTCCGGCCGCGGGGTGGAATCTCGACGACGATTGTGGCCCGGTGGCCGCGGCCGAAGGGGCGCCGCAAGTAATCCTTCCCGCCATGCTATATTCGCTGCACCCGTGGCCCAGACTGATCTCCAGCCTCGCACCGCGCTGATTGTTCTGACGGCGCTCAATCTGCTTAATTATGTGGATCGCAATGTACTGTTTGCGGTCCAGCCGCTGGTGCAGGATGAGTTCCACCTGTCGAACGCGCAGATCGGATATCTGACTAGCGCCTTCCTGGGTTTTTACATGGTTACGGCGCCGTTTGTGGGGCCGCTGGCGGACCGCTACTCGCGCAAGCTCATCATCGTGCTGGGGGCTCTGTTCTGGAGCGGGCTCACGCTGCTCACCGCGGTCACGCATACCTACACGGAATTGCTGGTCCGGCATACGCTGGTCGGGGTGGGCGAGGCGACGTTCGTCACGATCGCACCCACGTTTGTCGCGGACCTCTTCGCACAGGAAAAACGTGGGCGGATTCTGGGTGTATTTTATCTGGCAATTCCTGTGGGCTCGGCGGCGGGTTATTTGCTGGGCGGACATCTGGCGCCGATCTATGGGTGGCGATTTCCGTTTTATATTGCGGCTGCGCCGGGCTTTCTGCTGGCGCTGGCGGTACTTTTTCTGAAGGAGCCGGAGCGCGGGCAGTTCGATTCGCTGAAGAAAACTGCGGGGCGCGAATCAATTTTAGGGCTGGCGCGGAATCCTGCCTTTCTAGCCGCGACACTGGGCATGGCGGCGATGACGTTTTCGCTGGGCGGCATTCAGGTGTGGATGCCGAAATTTCTATACAGCGAGCGCGGGTACACGCTGGAGGCGGCAAACTTCGCCTTTGGCATCATCATTGTGGTCGACGGCATTGTCGCGGCGCTGGCCGGTGGGTGGCTGGGGGATTATCTGTTGCCGCGAATCAAGAGTGCGTATCTTCTGGTGTCGGCGACGAGCATGTTACTGGGCGTGCCGTTCATGATTGTGGCGCTGTTTGCGAAGGGCCGGCTGATGATTCCGGCGATCGCTGTGTCGGCTTTTTTTCTTTTGCTTAACACTGCGCCGCTTAATGCTGCAGTCATCAATTCCGTGGGAGCGCACATTCGCGCCACCGCGCTGGCGGTGAATATTTTCATCATTCACATTCTGGGCGACGTGCCTTCGCCGACTATGATGGGATGGATGGCCGACAGGCGCACGCTGCAGGCGGCATTCATTTTGCCGGTGATCGCCATGGGGATTTCTTCTGCCATACTGTTTTATGGGATGAGGTTTGCGGCGCCGATCGATGCCGGCGTCGCGTCCCCCGGAGCAGGGAAGACTTAGCAGGATGGCTTATTTCTATTGGATAGCGGGGATAATTCTGGCGCTGGCTTGGTTTTCCCGCATTGTGGATGCTGCGCTTGGGATGCCGAGCGTGGCTGATGTTTCTCTTCCGGAGTGGGATCGAAATCCTGTGTCGCCGACTGGGAATCCTCGCGTGTCGATTATTGTTCCGGCGCGCAATGAAGAAGAGTCCATTGAGCAGGGGCTGAATAGTTTGCTGGCGCTTGACTATGACAGCTATGAAGTGATTGCCGTCAATGATCGGTCTACGGATTCGACGGGCGAGATCATGGAGAGGGTTGCGGAGAGTCAAGATCAAAATCCCCACTTCTCGCAAAAGACGCGAGAAATGGGGCACCCATCTTCATCTTCATCTGATTCTTCCCCAAGCTTTCGGGTTATTCATCACACCGAATTGCCTCCGGGTTGGCTTGGAAAAACCCATGCCATGTGGACGGCTGCCGATCAGGCTACCGGCGACTGGCTGCTCTTTACTGATGCGGACGTGCTGTTCAAGCCCGACTCGCTGCGGCGCTCGCTGGCTTATGCCGAAAGCGTTCGGGCGGATCATGTCGTCCTGTTTCCGCGGATGATCATGAAGCGGCCGGGGGAATATATGATGATCGCTTTTTTTCAGACCCTGTTCATGTTTGGACATCGGCCGTGGAAAGTGGCCGACCCGAATACCGACGATCACATGGGGGTGGGTGCGTTCAACCTGGTGCGGCGCAGCGTGTATGACGCGGTCGGCACGTACGAGGCGCTGCGCATGGAAGTGGTCGACGACATGAAGTTGGGCAAGGTTATCAAGAAGGCGGGTTTTGCGCAGCGCAACGTTTTCGGCGGAGATTTGATTTCGATTCGCTGGGCGAAGGGCGCGATGGGCATCGTCAACAATTTGACCAAGAATTTCTTTGCCGTGCTGTCGTTTCAGTGGTGGCGCACGGTGATATCGGCTTTCGCATTGGCATTTCTGAATTTCGGGCCGTTTCTCGGCATATTTCTGGCGCACGGCTGGGCGCGCATGCCCTTTGCAGTGGCGCTGGGATCACTGTTTGCGATTTATATCGGAATGTCGTGGCGGTCGGCGGTGCCGGCATATTATTTCCTGCTGCATCCGATGAGCACGGCGCTGTTTATCTATACGCTGCTGCGGTCGATGGTGCTGACGTTGTGGAATGACGGCATCGAATGGCGCGGGACAAAATATCCGCTGGACGAACTGCGCAAGGGAATGGTTTAGGAAGCGGTCGTACTCGGGCGCGCGGAATTTACGTACGATGCTGTCCGTCGCGCCGCGACGACAAGCAGTCCGATCAATCCCGCCGCGAAGATTACGTTGCCGATCCGAGTGCTGCGTCCTGCGTCGCCGACTGCGGGATGCTGAATGAAAGCGTGCCAGGCATAGGCCAGCGCCGCGCCGCCGGCGAGTGCCAGACGATGCAGGCCGTTCCATCCTTGTCGATGAGACAAGGCGGAGATGGCCGCGATCAGGATCAGGTCCATGAGCAGGTAGATCGCAACCGCGGTCCATCCCCACGTCGGCGGGACGATGAGAAAGATGGAGCCGGCAGCCAGCGCCACAGCTCCGATGAGCCAGGGATTCGGGACCGAACCTGGCATGCGAGGCGCCTCTCGCGCGGGCAGTAGAAACGCCGCCACAATCGCCACGACGCACACAGCCGCCGAGACGCAGAACTGCGCCTTGGATGCCATGAAGTGCGAAGTCCTGATCTGCTGCGCCGTCGTCGCGATCCCGGCCAATATGAACAAAATGCTGGTGACGGTCAGGCCCGTGGCTCGCAGCCATGGCGTTGTGGCGCGGTCCGGCACCAGCGCCTCGACCAACGCGATCGACACGGAAATGCTCCACACCGTATGCAAGGTGAGCACGAAGACTGTCCACCAGATGCCAATGCCCAGTGCCGGAATATATGCCGGTTGAAGAAGATGAAGATTGAGGTTCAGATAGTTGGGATTGAATAAAGTTTGCGTGGTGAACGCCTCTTCGAATACCGCGTAGGCAAAGGCCAAAACGAAAATGCTAGGCCATCCGCGGCCAGTCCGGCGAACTACCTCGCGGATGAGCAATGCGCCGCCGCCGTACAACGGCGCCAGGATTACCAGCACGCCCAGCAGTTTGATGGGCAGATCGCCGAGGAGATATTCCGCGACGAGGGGGGCGACAAAGTAAAGTGCGATTGCAGGCGCTACACGCCTTAGGCCCGAGTTCGACATGGCCTAGATAGTACCGCATCGGCTTATGAGATTGACGTCAGCGGGCCGCGCGCTAGTCCGGAGGCTGTTCGCCTTCCACGTCGAAGATCGCGCTGGGGTTGGGCGTGGCCTTAGTCGTGGTTGGTCTCTTGGTCGGGCGCAGGTGGCCGGCGCTGTAGTGGCCGCGGTTTTCGACGTCGTAGTTCTTGGGCAGCGCTGGAATCATGGCGGCGCCTCCGGTGATCTGGCTGATGCGGTTCAGGACGATCTCAGCGCGGCCGTCGTAGAGTTTGAGGGCCCCGTGAATTTCGATGGTGCGGCCCGCAAGGCGGCGCACGTCGCCGACATCTTTCAGTCCAGCGGGGAAGACTACGACCGAGAAGGGACAGGCCATCTGCTCTTCGCAGAAGTCGAGGAAGTGAACTCCCCGGGCGCCGACTTTGACGCGCAGGACTTTTCCCGTGACACACTTGGTTTGCCCGACGTGGTGGCTGGCCTCATAAAGCGGGATGCAATCGGAAGCGCGGAGAAATGGAATGGCGAACAGAAGAATCACCATCGCTACAGGTGTAGTAGTGAATCGGGACATGTTTCCATTCTAGGGATGCCAACAGGTGGGCCATAACGCGATGAGAAATAAATGCGGGTGGTGTTCCGGAATGGGATTGAGGGCGAAGTCCCCACTTCTCGCACAATACGCGAGAAATGGGGCACCCATGCTTGAAAGCTAGCGGATAGACCTCAACTCTACTTGAATGCCTTGACTGCGGAAGCTTCGTCGTCTTTCACGTCGAAGACGGTGTAGAGCTTGGTGATCTGAAGCAGGTCGTTGACCTTCTTGGTGAGGTTCAGCAGTTTCAGTTCGCCGCCCTGATTCTTGGTGGTGGTGAAGGCGCTAACCAGTTCGCCGATGCCTGAGCTGTCAATGTAGTTGACGTCCTGCAGGTTCAGAACAATCTTTTTGTTGCCCTTGGCGAGCAAGTCGCGAACCGTGTCGCGGAGAATCACGCTGCCTTCGCCGAGGGTAATGCGGCCGCTGCAGTCCACAATCGTAACTCCATCCACCTGCCGAACAGCAACCTTCATGCTCACTGGGAAGCCTCCTTGCCGCCCGCGGTTGGTCCGTGGACGTGCTTGATTAATTTAAGTTCGGTGCCCGATTCGGTGGGACGAATTTCGACCGCATCCATAAACGAGCGCATAAGAAAAATTCCGCGTCCGGAAGTCTTGAGCAAATTCTCCGGCGCCAACGGGTTCGGGATCTTGCTCAGATCCATCCCCCGGCCCTGATCGCGAATCGTGATAATCAGATCGCCGCCGGCGCGTTCAAAAGCGAGCGTTACTTTCTTGTCTGGGGCGTAAGCATTGCCATGCAGGACGGCATTGACCGCGGCCTCGCGCACGGCCATGGAAATCTGCATGATCTCTTCGTCGGCGAAGCCGAGTTCGGTGGCGACGCGTGTGGCTTTCTCCTCCGCATTGTCGATCGTCTCCAACGAGGAGTCGAGCGTGTACGAAACCCGTTGCTCGGTCATGGCCATGGACGAAGTGTAAGTGGTGATTATAAGACCTAAACGGCAGTTTCTGCTTGCGCGCCGCAGCAGGCGTCCGCCAGACGCGATTCCCGGCGAATGCGGTAGTTTGCCTGTCGGATGGGCGAATTGTCAATGTGGGGGTGGAAGGGTGCCGGCCGAGTTTAAAGTTGAGCGGTCAGGGATTATCCGATAGTTGTCATCCTGACGGAGCGCGCCGAGCGCTCCGGAGGGACCTTACGAAGCCCGTACAGCGGTTGTGCAGGTAGGAACGCGTGCGATGCATGAAGCACGGGCGCTCCCGTCTACGGCATCGACACCTCTATCGACGTAAGGTCCCTCGCCCGGCTGCCGCCGCGCTCAGGATGACATGGGGAAGTAAAGGGAAGGGCTTATAATCTGGCTCCGTGACCCCAACAACCTGGCCCGTTCTCAAAGTGCGGTTGCGACGAATCTTCCTCGTCGGGATTGTGGCCGTGGTGGGGGCGGCGACCCTGGCGTATGGCGTGGACTATGCCGTTTTCCGTTTTCGCGAGGCGACCAACCGCAACGCTTACGGCTCAGTGACGGTGAATCATTACACCGCCCTGCTGATGAAGAACGGTAAAACGCTGTTCACGTTCGATCCGCCGGCGCCTCAGACATGCGTGAACGCGCTGTTCCCGCATGAGGGATGGCAGCCCTGCTGGTACCTGAGCCGGCATCCGGATCAGCGGACGGATATCTGACGGTGCAACCTTCTAACAGCAGGCAAGCTGGGGCACGGGTGTAATCGCCGGATACGGATTATAACGCTGCCAGTTTGAGGAGTTAGGGAGTGTATACTGCTCATGCGGTTCTTTCCCCATTGACTCATCCCCCGAGTCGTACAGCTTCAAGGAAGGCTACTATGCTCGCATCCTCCCGTCGACCGGTCGTCATCTTTGCTGCCTGTGTCCTTTACTTTGTCGCTACCTGCGCAATCTCACATGCGCAGACTTTCATCTTAATGCACAAGTTCGATGAATACGACGGGAGGAATCCCTACGGGAATTTGACGCTGGACGTAGCAGGTAATCTCTCTGGCACGACCTATCTTGGTGGAGCCAATGAATGGGGGACAGTATTCAAGGTGGATACGAACGGGAGGGAGACTGTGCTGTACAGTTTTCCTCAGTACACAGACGGGGTGGATCCCCACGCAGGTCTCGATTTGGTGGCAGGCAGTTTTTACGGTACCACCCTGGGTGGAGGCGATCTTGCCTGCCTTATCGACGGCTGCGGCACAGTCTTCAAACTCGATAAGACCGGCGAAGTTGTTCTGCACAGTTTTAGTGGCATGCCGGACGGGGCAACGCCGTATGCTGGCCTGATACACGATAAGGCCGGCAACCATTACGGCACGACCGGGAGCGGCGGCACATACAATAACGGAACGATCTTCGAGATCGACATGGCTGGCAACGAGACGGTGCTGTACAGCTTCATCGGTGGATCTGACGGTTCCGCTCCCGAAGCAGCTTTGATTCGAGACAGCCTGGGAAATCTCTACGGCACTACCTTCCATGGCGGCTCTTATGGAGCGGGCACCGTGTTCAAGTTGGATACGGCTGGCAACGAGACAGTGCTCTACAGCTTCACCGGTGGGGCGGATGGTTCCAATCCCGTAGCAGCGTTGGTTCGAGACGGCATGGGCAACCTCTACGGAACAACCGAACTTGGAGGTACCCACGACCTTGGGGTTGTTTTTGAAGTGGATACGGCCGGCAACGAGACCGTACTGTACACCTTCACGGGTTTGTCGGATGGGGCTTATCCTGCGACGAGCTTGATTCCCGACGGGAAGGGCAATTTTTACGGCGCCGCGTCCTATGACGGCGATCCCCGATGTTCCTGTGGAACCGTGTTCAAGCTGAGCAAAAAAAGGATAACGGTGCTTCACACTTTCACTGGGTCAGACGGTGCAACCCCTGAAGGGCTAATCCGAGATTCAGCTGGCAATCTCTACGGCACCACCGTCTCTGGCGGAGATAACACCGGCGACGGAGTCGTTTTCAAGATTGCCCCTTGAATCGGGATGTCGGCGACGGTCGCAATCGCGTAATAGCCTTGACGAACCCTGCCAAGTTGGTATGATTCTTCCCCTCCCCTAAATCCCCGCCGGAGGTATATCCATGTACAAGGTTCTGTGTGTAGCCGTTCTCCTGCTAGCAACGTTCGCATTCGTGTCAGGGAGCAAGCCCGCCGACGCCGCGGCAAGTGGACTGCCGACACCCGTGATCCTCGCAAGGAACAAGCTGGTCAATCAAACCGCGCCTATCCCACTAACAGTCATCTTTACGCCGACTGCGGACGGCCTGTACCGTATCTCGGTGTACGGAGCCACTACCACAGCCGACCCAAACAGCAACTCCAGTCGAAATTTCCAGTTCTTCTGGACCGATGCTTCCGGTGCCCAGATGTTCGACTTCGATCTTATCGCGGGGTATAACCAACAACTTGGTCAGTTTGATGAATACGGTTACTCGGTACCGCTTGTTTTTGAGGCCAAGGCCGGTACGCCTGTTACCTATGCCGTCACTGAGTCCGGGCCGCCTGACAATTCCGTATACGCGATCTACTACACCGTCGAGCGGCTGTAGCAAACCGTTTTCGCTCTTCGGTTCTTGCTAGGGGGTCTCGATTGGGACTGCTCTAGTCATAACCGTCGAAAACAGTCCATTGCGCTCATTGATCCGTTGTTGACGTGAGAGCGTGAGGTAGAATGTCTCGGCACAAAGACACTGCCGAGGACTTCATGCCAAGGAACTTTTCTGACTGCATCCGGGGGATCGCGATCTTGTTCGCCCTGACCTGCGCCGCATTCTCTGCTAACCCAACCGACGCGCGTCTGCAGAAGGCTTATCGATTCCAGCAGGGCGGATGGACTTATGTGCACCTCGAAGGCTCACCGGCGGAGATCGGTTTTCAGCACGGCTATCTGCTTGCCCCGGAGATTGCCGATGGGTTGGAAGCGATCAAGCTGTTTGACACGCGCGAGACCCAGCGCGACTGGGAATTTTTCCGCACCACTGCTCGTGAAATGCTTTGGCCGCATATCGACGCCGAATATCAGCAGGAACTGCAGGGCATCGCCGACGGCGTGAAGGCGCACGGAGTCGATCTCGATGTGTATGACATTGTGGCGCTCAATGCGTTTGAGGAAGTGCCGGATTACTATGTGCCCTGGTTGAACAAACAAACGCTGAACAAGCAGCAGAAGTCACAGAAGGCGCCCAAGCTCGCCGCTCCCGGCAACTGCAGCGCGTTCATCGCCACCGGCAGCATGACCAAAGATCACAAGATCGTCATCGCTCACAATAACTGGACGAGCTACCTCGCCGGCGAGCGCTGGGTGATTGTGTTTGACATTGTGCCCGAGCACGGCAATCGCATTCTGATGGACGGATTTCCTGGAGTGATTACCAGCGACGACGATTTTGGCGTGAACTCCGCCGGCATCATGATTACCGAGACGACCATCACGCAGTTTGAAGGCTGGGATCCGAACGGCAAGCCCGAGTTCATGCGCTCGCGCAAGGCGCTGCAATACGCCAACGGTATTGATGACTACGTGCGCATCATCAAAGAAGGGAACAACGGCGGCTACGCCAACGACTGGCTCATCGGCGACCGCAAGACTGGCGAGATCGCGTATCTCGAGTTGGGGCTCAAGAACACTCCGCTGTGGCGCACGAAGGATGGATATTTTGTCAGCTCGAATTTTGCCCGCGATCCGAAGCTGATTCGGGAAGAGGCCAGCGCGTTCGATCCTAATGATGCTTCTACGTCCCCCAATGCGCGGCACGCACGCGCTGACGAGTTCATGCGGCAGGCCAAGGGGAAAGTGGACGTCAACATGGCGGAGCAGTTCTTGTCGGATCATTTCGATAGTTTCGAGAAAAAGGAGCAGGCCGACGAGCGGTCGCTGTGCGGTCATGTCGATGTTTCCCCTCGCGGCATCAAGGAGTGGGGATGGGATGCGTACAATCCCGGCGGGGCGGTGCAGGGCAAGGCGACCGACAGCTCTATGGCCGCGAAGATGAGCTTCGTGGCGCGGGCGGGACATCCCTGCGGCGAGGACTTCTTGGCGGGTGATTTTCTGGAGCGGCATCCTGAGTTCTCCTGGCAGAAGCCGCTGCTGCATGATATGAAGGCTGGCCCGTGGACCGTGTTTGCGGCGGGGCAGAAGCAGTAGAGAGTACTGAGTGCAGTAGCAAGAGCCACAGATCGGGTGGCCCATTCTTACGCGTTTTCTGCGCAAGAGTGGGGTACTACGATCGACTTTACGAACAACCCCAACAGCGGCGGACAGGAGTGTCCGCCCCACATATACCGGAAATCTGAATCCCTCCGATAAACAATTTCGATTGGACTCAGGAGGCGGGCGACCCCTAGAGTCCTATGAGTGCAGACCAGCCGTACCCGAACCCGTGGATTGGTGCGCCGGATGAGTCCGCCGGAGCCGCTCACGTTATTTCGGCCTCCGTTCCGGAATTACCAGTTCGACGCTGCCTACGATGAGATGTTCGCCTCACCGGGCGCCCCGCGCGAGCACTATAAAGCCTTATTTCAGACGCTGTTGGAGCTGCCTCCGGAGGAATTGCGCAAGACCCAGCAGGCTGCCGACCTGTCGTTTTTGCACCAGGGGATTACCTTCACGGTTTATGGCAACGACGAAGGCACCGAACGCGTTTTCCCCAACGACCTTCTGCCCCGCATCATTCCCCACGAAGAATGGCGCAAGATCGAGAGCGGGCTCACCCAACGCATCGCGGCCCTGAACTTATTCCTCGAGGATATTTATCACCACGGAAGGATTCTGGCGGACGGGGTCGTCCCCCGCGAGCTGGTTTACAGTTGCCGCCACTTTCGCCGCGAGATGCGCGGGCTGACAGTTCCGCGCGGCATTTATGTGAGCATCTGCGGCACCGATCTGGTGCGGCTGCCGGACGGGAGTTTCGCCGTGTTGGAGGACAACCTCCGCGTGCCCAGCGGTGTCTCCTACATGTTGGCGAACCGCAAGGTTCTGAAGAAAGTTTTCCCTACGCTGTTCCGCGACTACGGCGTGTCGCCGGTGGATCACTATGCGCAGGCTTTGCTGGCCACGCTGCGGGCGCTGGCACCGGCCAGTTCTTCGAGCCGGCACGAGCCGAAAGTTGTTTTGTTGACGCCAGGAGTTTTCAACTCCGCTTATTTCGAGCACACCTTCCTGGCGCAGCAGATGGGCATTGAGCTAGTGGAGGGCCGGGACCTGCTGGTGCACGACAACATTGTCTACATGCGCACCACGGCGGGCCTGCGGCGCGTGGATGTGATCTATCGCCGCGTGGACGACGATTTTCTCGACCCACTCTGTTTCCGGCAGGATTCCAGCCTGGGCGTGCCGGGATTGTTCAACGCCTACCGTGCCGGCAATGTTGTGCTGGCCAATGCCATCGGCACTGGCGTCGCCGATGACAAGGCTCTGTACGCTTACGTGCCCGCGATCATCCGCTACTACCTGGGCGAAGATCCCATCCTGGCCAATGTACAGACCTATCTATTGAATGATCGATCACAGAGAAGCTACGTACTGGAGCATCTCGAGGAACTGGTGGTCAAGGCCGTTGGCGAATCGGGCGGTTATGGCATGTTGATTGGTCCGCACAGCACCGAATCCGAAAGGGAAGACTTCCGGCGAAGAATCGAAGCCGAGCCACGAAATTATATTGCGCAGCCAACGCTGAGCTTGTCGCGCGCGCCATGCTTTCTTGAGGGCGAAGTGCAGGCGCGACATGTCGATCTACGCCCGTACATTTTGTATGGCGAGAATGTGACGCTGGTTCCCGGAGGGCTGACGCGCGTGGCACTGCGCCGGGGATCGCTGGTCGTAATTTCATCACTGGGCGGCGGCAGCAAAGATACTTGGGTGCTGCGCGCTTGAGAGCTCACACGAAGGTCCGCACATGAACGGACGGCGGCAAACCACCATGCTCTCGCGGGTTGCGGACAGCCTCTACTGGATGAGCCGCTACCTGGAGCGCGCCGAGCATACGGCGCGGCTGATCGACGTCGACCTGCAACTCCGGCTCGACCAATCGCCGGAAGCTGGGGCCGGTCGCTGGCTGCGGCTCTTGGAAGTGTCGCAGGTTCCTGCGCCCGATGATGGCAAGATCGACGCTGCGTCGCTCACCCACGTTCTCACCCTCGACCGGACCAATCCGTCGTCGATTTTGTCGTGCGTGGCGGCGGCCCGGGAAAATCTTCGCCAGGTGCGAGAGCAATGCAGCACGGAAATGTGGGAGCAACTCAACCGGCTCTACCTGCAGGTGACGAGCACCACGGAGAGCGAAGCCTGGCTGCTGCATTCGTATGTGTTTTTTCGGGCGGTGCGCGAGGGCGCGCATCTGTTTCAGGGTGTGACCGATTCGACCATGTCGCACGGCGAAGGCTGGCAGTATATCCAACTCGGGCGTTTTGTCGAGCGTACCGACGAACTCGCACGTTTGATCGGAACGCACTTCGGGCGCTTGCCCCATCCGCTCGATCAGGCGGTTGAGAGCGAAGAATATCTTGAGTGGGTGGGCCTGCTGAAATCGTGCGCGGCATTTGAGGCTTACTGCAAGACTTACACGGCGGAAATCCGTCCCCTGCGCGTGGCAGAGTTCTTGCTGCTGAATCCCGATTTTCCGCATTCCGTGCGTTTCTCCGTCGACCGCATTCATGACGCTCTTCTTGCCATTGGAGAATTGACTGAGCGCAAGGCGGAGCAGCCCGTGCGCCTTGCGGGACGCCTGTGCGCGACCTTGAGTTTCAGCCAGATCGAGGAAGTCATGGCGTCCGGGGCCGGCGGATATGTCGACAGCGTCCGCTGGCAGTGCGCCCAGGCGCATACCGCGATCCAGCAGGTCTATTTTGATTACGCGGTCGAGTCGGCGCTGGTTTCGTAAAATTGAGTAATTGGGAAATTTAGTAATTGAGTAATTGAAAGCCTGGTTGGCGGATTATTTGTCGTTTTCAATTTCCCAATTGCTAAATTTCTCAATTACTCAATCCAACCCGACTCGTATGGAGGAGCACAACTCGTCCAATGATCTACTCCGTCCGCCACACCACAACTTTTCGCTACGAGCCTGCCGTACGCGAGAGCCTGATGGAAGTCCGTCTGCAGCCGCGCAGCGACGGCGATCAGCGCTGCCTCAGCTTCACTCTCAATGTCGATCCCGCCGCCAACGTCATGCAGTATCGCGATTTCATGGGCAACACAGTGCATCACTTCGATATCGCGGGACGGCACTCAGTGGTCAAAGTGACGGCCCAGTCGGCGGTCGAGGTACTCACTGTGCCTGCGCCGCCCGCCAGCGGAAGCGGCGACTGGGCTGACCTGGACGCCGTGGTTGCAGCCGGCGATCACTGGGAGATGCTGTTGCCCAGCCACTTCGCGCAATCCAGCGCCGCGCTGGAGCAACTGGCGGAAGAACTGCGATCCGAGCGGCGCGGCACTCCGCTGCAGTTGCTTACCGAACTGAACGAAGCGATCTACAAATCATTCGCCTACGTGCCCAACAGCACGAAAGTGGATTCGGCGATTGAAGAGGCGCTGCAGACTCGCCAGGGCGTGTGCCAGGATTTTGCTCACATCATGATCACTCTGGTGCGCCGGTTGCGGATTCCGTGCCGCTACGTCAGTGGCTACATGTTTCATCGCGATAAGGACGAAAAAGACCGGTCGGTTGAAGGCGCATCGCACGCCTGGGTCGAGGCCCTGGTGCCGAACTTCGGCTGGATGGCGTTTGACCCGACGAATAATTTAGTCGGAGGCGACCGCCACATTCGCGTCGCCATTGGCCGCGACTACGCCGACGTCCCGCCCACCCGCGGCGTCTACAAAGGCGAAGCCCAGAGCGAGCTGAGCGTAGCCGTAACCGTAAGCCCCGCCGACACCATCGCCCCGGAACCCATCACGCCCAGCTTCGTGGTCCGGTCGAGACCGGTGCTGGTGCGGGCGGCCGCACGGTCGGATCAGGAACAACAGCAGCAACAATAAGCCTCCGTAGGAACCTTTGACAACGGTAACACATGTGTTACCATTGAAGATCGACGTGAAGCCCCTCCCCGCACCGGCGTTTCTTGCTTGTTGCCAAACAATACGAGGATGCGAAAGGAAGAAGTCCGTTTGCCCAGTGGTTCGACGCTCTCCATGCTCCGGAGCGGCCAAGGTAACGAAGGCTGTTGCTCGCATGGAGCAAGGGAGCTTGTCCAACGTCAAACCGGTCGGTTCCGGGGTGTCTGAGAACCGGATTGATTTTGGACCGGGCTACCGCATTTATTTTGCCAAGGAGGGGGAGCAGATCATCATCCTTCTGGGCGGCGGATCGAAAAAGCGGCAACAGCGGGACATCAACCTCGCAATTGAAAGATGGCAGGACTACAAACGACGAAAGAAGCTAGGAGACAAATGATGGCTCTGACCAGAGATTTCAAACAAACTGTTCGCGCCCGAGTGCTGCGTGACCCTGCTTTCCGCAGAGAACTCCTGCGGGAGGGAGTCGAAAGTTTCCTTGCGGGGGACGTGGAAACCGGAAAGAGCGTGCTGCGCGACTACATCAACGCCACCATTGGCTTCAACGAACTGGCGGAGATCACGCATCATTCTCCGAAGAGTTTGATGCGAATGCTCGGTCCTTCAGGAAATCCTTACGCTCGAAATCTGTTTGAGATTGTTTCTTGTCTTCAGCGGAAGGCAGGCGTTCACTTTAAACTCAAAGCATTCGCAGCCGGGGCAGGACGTTAGTCGACTGGCCCCAGGTGGTTGAAATGATGGCGGAGAGGGTGGGATTTGAACCCACGATACCCGTTAAGGTATGTCCGCTTTCGAGGCGGATCGTTTCAACCACTCACGCACCTCTCCGGAAAGCAGTCTACAAGCCGTCAGCAGAAAGCAGGTTCCTCGACTGCGCATAACGATTCGAAAAGCGAATCGTCATGCTCCGCTCGGAATGACAATGCTTGAATTGGCCAATAGCCAAGGGCTAATGACTAACGGCGGTTTCTAAAGAACGTCTGCAGCACTTCTGCGCTGCGACCTGCAAGCACTCCGCTACGAACATCGATCTTATGAACTTCGATCTGGTGGTTCAGCTGCGGATGATTCAGGACTTGCATTACCGAATGCACGGCCCCGGCCTTGGGATCGTCCGCGCCATATACCAGGCGCTTTATGCGGGCATGCACCAGAGCACCGGCGCACATCGCGCACGGCTCAATTGTAACAAACAGCGTGCAGTCTTCGAGACGATGGTTACCAACGGTTGCACCCGCTTCTCGCAGAGCAATGACCTCGGCGTGAGCGGTCGGGTCGTGGTCGGCAATGTTGCGGTTCCATCCTCGGCCTACGATGCGGTCATCGCATACGCCGTCATATACAACGACCGCGCCCACCGGAACCTCCTCGGCTTCGAGCGCGCGCTGAGCGCAGCGCAGGGCTTCCTCCATCCATATTTCGTCGGAATGAAGCTCGCCGGAAGCGGTCCTTGATCCTGTGTTTTCGGACGTAGGGCGATCGGTTGCGGATGTTTTTTTCGGCACGAGGAGTAGCGCTCCGCCAGTATTTTAGCGGGTTTGCGGGCGGCGGTGCGCAGGTTCCGGGGCAGGCAGGCGTTCGGGGCAGAGTCTCTGCGCAAAAAGATCAGCCATTGAGGTACCGACGGTGCGGCATCGGAATGCTAGATCATGCTCAACACCGAGCGCACCACTTCCGGCACAACCGCGTGGAGAACCGCCGGAACCACAAGGCAAGTCACGGGATAGGCAATCAGCACCGCTGGCACAGCGATTAGCAGCCAGATCTTCATGGGCAGATTTGCGAAATAGGCCTTCATAACATCCTCTCTGGTTGCTGGTACGGACTGGCCGCCGGAAAAGTTCCCGGCTTCTGCGGCCGATTGCTCTGACACTTCGACGATCGTTGCTCTGAACTTCAACGATTTATCTCAGCTGTGGATTTAGACGTTGGGAAAGTAAAATCGTCAGATCCTTTTTCCAGGCGGGCGACGAATCGAACAAGGGCGCACTCTGATCAGATCGGCGCATGCTTGGGCGATTCCGCGGTTAGTGGTATGCTAGCGGCGTCATGGGCATGCCAAGTTTTCTGCGCAAGGTGTTCCTCGTCGACCTGTTGCAGGGACTGAAGATCACGTTCCGGTATCAGGATCCCAAGGAAGTTTATACCGAGCAGTATCCGCTGGAGCGGCCGCAGGTGGCCGAACGCTATCGCGGAGCGCCGCGCTTGAACGTCAATCCGGACACGGACGAGACCATGTGCATTGCCTGCGATCTGTGCGCGCTGGCATGTCCCGAAAACCTGATTGTGGTTTCGAGCGCCCGGAACGAGCACACCCGCCGCAAGGAACTCACCGACTTCACCTACGACCTGAGCCGCTGCATGTTCTGCGGCCTCTGCGAAGACGCGTGCCCCGTCGACGCCCTCGAACTGACGCAGGATTTCGAACTCGCGAGCTATACCCGCGAAGGCTGGATCTGGGACCGCGAGACGCTGGAAAGAGGCCCGGAGCCGACGATGTATAAGAAGTAGCTTTTGGCTGTTAGCTCTTGGCTTCTAGCCCATGACCTTTGTCATTCCGAACCGGGCTGAAAGCCGGTGAGGAACCTGCTTTCGCTGACACCCTCATCACAACCGCCTCGCCCCATCCCTCTGCCAGATCTTCCCACGTCGAATTCTCGGCATGAATCAATGCCACCTTTTTCTCTCGCCGCCATTTCTTAATCTCCGTCTCGCGTGCAATTGCGTCGCCCACATTCTGAAAACTGTGAACGCCAAGCTCGGCTTCGTCCGGAATGACAAGCAAGAAGCGAGCGAAACGGCAATCGTCCAGAGAAAGGAACGCGAGCGAGAGTGAGTGCTCCTCTCGCTCGCGTGAACGATCAAGACTGTCAGCCTTCCGCTCTTGAGAAGATGCTACTTCTTACCGACGTGACCGCGCCCATCGCGCACTTCGTTTCCTTTGAAGTGCTCAACCTTATCGAGATGCTTATTCGGGTCGGGTTTCTCACCGCGAGCTGGCTTGGGGCCGTTATAGCCGTGCTCAGGATGGAAATGGTTATTTACGTGGCCGTGGAAGCCTGCAGGGCCGTGAAACCACGGGCCAGCGCCGATGAAGACGCCGCCGGTAAACCACTCGGGGCCGTAGTAGCCGTAGGGGGCGCAATCGTAGGGCGCGACGTCATAGTAACCGTAAGGACATTCAGGCGCGACGCCGATGTCGACCTGTACCTGAGCCTGCGTTTTGGGAGTGGTCATGGCAAAGCAGATTGCAGCAACACCAGCTAACGCAAACAACTTAAATCCGTTCATTCAATTATCCTCGCTCTCGATATTCTGAACATCGTTGGGGGCAGCAACCTAACCCATCCCCTAAATCATTATTGTGAGCAAATCAGTTTCGATCTGAGCAATATTGAACAGACAATATGATTCAATATTCGCGTAAAGGGTTTTCATTCCGGACATAGTTATCTTTCAGGTATCAGCGAGACTCTGCTCGCCTTCACCTCGTGCCACGATACTCAGTGCTTCGCTGGCTGCTGCTGTGTCATGCAGTGCATCGCGCCCAGGCCCCAGATGAAATCTCCGGAATAGATGGGCACGATCTGGCGCGTGGGGAAAAGTTCGGCCAGCGTGTTGAGCGCAATGCGGTCGTTGGGCCGGTTGAAAACCGGCGCGAGCACGACTCCGTTCGCGATGTAGAAGTTCGCGTAGCTGGCGGGAAGGCGGCGGCCTTCAAAGACAACCGGCTGCGGCATGGGCAGCTCGACCACCGTCAACTGGCGGCCGTCCTGGTCGCGCGCGGCTTGCAGGCGGCGCAGGTTGGCGCGCAGCGGCGCGTGGTTCACGTCTTTCGAATCAGGCTCGACCATGGTGATGACGGTGTCTTTCGAGACGAAGCGGGTCAGGTCGTCGACATGGCCGTGAGTGTCATCGCCAAGAATGCCGCGTCCCAACCAGATAGTGTGCGCTGCGCCCAGATAATCGGCGAAGGCCTTCTCGTAGTGCATGCGCGTCATCTGCGGATTGCGCTCCTGCACCTTGCTGAGCAGACATTCTTCGGTGGTGAGGATCGTGCCCGCGCCGTTGACGTCAATCGATCCGCCCTCGAGCACGATACGCTTCCCGTTGGAAATGGGATGAATCTCGCGCGGATGAGGGTGCCCCACCCTTCTTTCGCGTTTTGTGCGAAAGAGGGTGGGAGTGTTGACTTTGGCCATGAGGCTGCCGATTTTTTCGTCATAGCGCCAGTTTGAGTATTTCGCCCAGGCGTTGAAGCGGAATTTTAGAACAGCCGAGCTTTGGTCGGCCTGTCCGGGTCGAAGACCCGGATCCATGTGATCCTTCTCACTCTTTGTCAGGAAAATGCAGCCGGAGTCGCGCAGCCAGACGCGGTTGGTCGGCCAGCGGTGGAAGCGGATGTTGTCGGAATGAGCCTCAGCACGTTCGAGTATCCTACGTGCATGTCTGGCCGCCGCGGCGTCATTCACGATCAATTCAACGCGCTCATGCTTTGCCAGATTGCGAATAATTTCGGCGTAGACCCACGGAATCGGCTCGAACCTCCCAGGCCAATCCCCGTGATAGTGGGGCCAGGCGAGCCAGGTGGCGGCGTGCGGTTCCCATTCGGCGGGCATGCGATAGCCGAGGGCGGCGGGCAGCGAAGAATCGTCCGCAGTGAAAGTCTTATGTGAAGATCTGCGCGAAGCTTTGGCCACGGGAGATTCTCGGTCCTAGTCAATGAGACGATTGGTGATGGGCGCGTACGCGTCGATTCTCCTGTCGCGCAGGAAGGGCCAGTTGCGGCGGATGTCTTCGAGTGCTTTCAGGTCGACGTCGCCGATCAGGATTTCCTCGCGGTCGTGTGAGCCTTCGGCGAGAACGCGACCGAAGGGATCGCAGAAAAACGATCCGCCCCAGAATTCAAGTCCGGATCCAGGCGCAGAATTGCCGCGAATATCCCCGGTTTCAAAACCCACGCGATTGACCACGGCCACGTAAACCCCGTTGGCGATGGCATGACTGCGCTGGATGGTCCGCCAGGCGTCGTGCTGGGCGACTCCGAACTCGGCCTTCTCCGCGGGATGCCAGCCGATTGCGGTCGGATAAAAAAGTATGGTCGCGCCTTGCAGGGCGGTGAGCCGTGCGCCTTCGGGATACCACTGGTCCCAGCAGACCAGCGTGCCAATGCGCCCGGCGCTGGTTTCGAGGGCGCGAAAGCCGAGGTCTCCGGGAGTGAAATAGAACTTTTCGTAGTAAAGCGGATCGTCGGGAATGTGCATCTTGCGGTAGAGGCCGCGCAGGGAACCGTCGCTGTCGAAAATGGCAGCAGTATTGTGGTAAACGCCGGCGGCGCGCTTTTCGAACAGCGACGCGATCAGCACCACTCCGTGGTTTCGGGCGGCTGCGGCCAGTCTGTCGCTGGTCGGGCCCGGAATCGGTTCGGCCAAATCAAATAGCGAATGATCTTCGCGCTGGCAGAAATACTGCGTCTGAAAAAGCTCAGGCAGGCAGACCACCTGCGCCCCGCGTCCGGCGGCGTCGGCAACGCGGCTGATCGCCTTCTCGAGATTCTGTTCGGGCTCCGGTCCGCACGACATCTGCACCAGGGCCACGCGAAAGTTTTCAGGGGGCAACGTTCCTACCTCCGCGAACAATATAGCAGGAGAAAGCTTTCAGCTATCAGCTGTCAGCCTTCATCGAGCCCATCTTCCGAAGATGTGATCTGGGACGGGGACGACGCTTTCTTATTCGTAGCGAACATGCGATTCAAACGGGAATTGCCCTCGACCAGCTTTTTCAGGCGCTCAATTACTTCCTGTGATGGCACTGAGCGCAGTAGCACTTCGATTGCGGGTTCGGCGTCGAGTGATTCCGTGCGGACGAGTTCGAGCAGAAGCTCTAAAGCTGCATCCTGACGCGTGAGGGCGATCGCGGAAAGCAGAACAGAACGAAACCAGGGATCGTGCGCCTTCTCCAAAGCTTCTCGCAGGGCCTCGAACGCCTCCGGAGAATGGGTTCCGGCGATGGCCAGTGCGGCTTCGCCGGCGTTGTCGTCGGCAGCGGCGAGAAAACAACGGACCCAGGGGATCGCACGCAATCCCTCAATGCGCAGAATTCCTCCATAGCACGCGCCGAGGACCTCCGGTTCGTCGGCACCTGATTTTTCTGAACCAAGTACCGCGCGCAGGCGCAGCAGAAGCGCGGCCGAGGGCGATCCGACCTGTTCGATGCCACGAACGACCTCGATTCGAACAGTCTTGTCTTTGTCCGCCAGCAACTCGATCAGGTGCGCCAGCAGGTCGCGCTCCGTAAGGCTGCGGCACTGGACCAGGGCGAGAGCACAAGTGGCGCGGAGAGTGCCGGCGGTGTCGGATTGGCCACCCCAGACCGGTTCCATCTGAATGTGCCGCATCCCACGCAGAAAAACTGCTTCGTCCTGGAGTTCCATGGCGGCGAGCGTACGGCTGATCGCGTTCTTAGCCCAGCATTGCGGATCGCTCTTTACCGGATCGTCGAAGAAGCGATCGAAGGCGGCCAGCATGTCTGAAGTGAAATCCGTCAAGCCGAATTCGCGAATCAGGTCAGCGGCTTTGCCCACGATGAAATTGTTCCTGTGGCCGAGCGCTTTGCGAAGGGGTGCGATGCGGTTTTCAGCCGGCTGCTGGCGAAGCGCGTCCAGGGCGGCGACTTGTTCTTCGAAAGCGCGCTTGCCGGGCATAGTGAAAAGTGTAACCGAGCCGCGAATTGGGAATGAACAGGCATCAACCACGAAGGACACGAAGGCTCACGAAGGGATTCGTTCGGGATTGTCTCCTTCGCGCGACTTCGTGTCCTTCGTGGTGAATGGTCTTCGAAGAGAGGCTCGATGCGGGGATTTCCTGCGTGGCGTCCTCTCACATGCTTCCTGTAGAGTATCCTGTCGGGAAGTTGGCAGATGACTTTGGAGGCTCGCGTTGAAACACGGCAATCATGGCTCGAAGGACCAGTCGAATAAGGATCATTCGCATTCGGGGCACGCAGCTGGAGGCGACGGCAAAGACCGTCACCTGCATAATCCCATCGAAGACCGGCTGATTCCGCTGGAGCCGCTCGATCTGGGCAAGGTGCATTCGATCGACGGCCTGGTGCGGGCCATGTCGAAGACCGCCTTTACGGGCCGGCAACTGGGCGAGGCCGCGGACGTGCTCGAAGCCATGGCGCTCGATGAAGACGCTTTCATCGTGATGACCCTGGCCGGCGCCATGACCGTGGCCAAGCAGGGGCTGATCGTGACTGAGTTGATCGATCGCGGCATCGTGAACGCGATTGTTTCGACCGGCGCGCTCATGGCTCACGGATTGGTCGAGGCCACGGGGCGGGCACATTTCCGCGCCAATCCGGAGGTTTCCGACGAGGAACTCTACGAGCAGGGCTACAACCGCGTCTACGACACGCTCGAGCCCGAGCAGAATCTGGATGACGTCGAAGAAGTCATGTCGGCCGTGCTTGAGGCCTGGGACCACAACGAAGTCATGTGCTCCTACAAGTTGAATCATGCCATCGGCGCATACCTGGCGAACCGCGATAAAGATCATCGGGGAATTCTGAAGTCGGCCTATGAACAGGGCGTGCCTGTGTTTGTGCCGGCCTTCAGCGATTCAGAACTCGGCCTCGATACGGCGCTCAACAACCGACTGCGGGAGTCGACGGGGCGGCACAAGATCCGCTTCGATCCCTTCGAAGATCTCGAGCACTTTGCCGCGACTTTGCTGCGGCAGAAGAAGCTGGGAATCTTCACCATCGGCGGCGGCGTGCCGCGCAACTGGTCGCAGCAGTTTGGTCCGTTCATCGAACTCCGGCACCGGCGCCTGGGCGAGAACGTTCCCTTGAAGCGCTACCACTACGGGCTCAGGATCTGTCCCGAGCCAGTGTATTGGGGCGGGTTGTCGGGCAGTCCTTACAGCGAGGCGATCTCCTGGGGCAAGTTCGTGCCTCCGTCGGAGGGTGGGAAGTTTGGCGAGGTCTTCGTGGATGCGACCGTGGGCCTGCCCATCATCGTGGCTGCGGTGATTGAGCGTTTGGATAAAGCCAAAGCTAAGTCGGGTGCGCGCAAGGGCGCCCGGGCCACGAGTAAAAAGTAACTGGAGTTTTGACTGAGGCGAAGATTTACGGCTCGGGGGGGGAACCACCCAAACCTCGATTACGCGTTGCTCTCGCAGGCAGACGAATTCTGAGCGACAAACTCCTGGGCGGAGTTGCCGTCGTGTGCATCATTATTGGCCGTCCGGAGCCGCCGATAGAGCGGTGCAACCACGCTATTTTCTAGGACTTCCGACTCAGCCTGAAACCAATCCTGCAAGGCCTGGCCTTCTTCCTGGCCGCGAGTTTCATAGAGCTGCTTGGCCCGCGTGCGCACTTTGCGCTCGACCAGCTGCACCATCATGTCCTGTTGTTTCTTTCTGCGTGTTTCGGTATCCACTGCTAGTCCTCGATCTGGAGTCTGTGTCTTTTCTGCCACTTCAATACTACCCGATCCTCGTTAAGGGAGGGTTACATTCGACTCAGGGCCTAATTACCAAAGTGTCACTCCCCAATCAGATGCTGCGGTAGTCGATCGGATTCATTTAATTACATTGTTTTCATCGACTTAATAGAAAATTGAAGGTTGACGCCGCGGCACGCTTCTACATCGGAAACCTCGCCGACGGTACGCCGCAGCGCGATATAGAGTTGGACGTAGAACGACCAGCGAAGTGAGCGAACGAATACCCCACGACGATGCCAGAGGGCATAGGGGCACCGCGACTTTTTCAAGTTCTTTTTCTTTTTAGTCGAAGATCAAGACGGCCGAGGCGATCACGGTGGTCCACAGAGCGCGCTTATCGCCCACGGCGGACTGGGTCACGTTCGCGGTACGAACAATTTTGTTGGACAGACGGTAGATCTGCTTCTTTTCGTCCCAGGAGCGATCGGGATCGAATTCCACGTTCAATGTGGTGGCGAGCATTTCGGCGGCGAGTTCTTCGGCGTATTCGCCGGCGGCATCTTCAGTCTCGCCGAAAGAGTGGTGCTCGCTCAGGTAGCCGTAAGTGTTACGGTCGGCGGGAATCGCCACGCCGATCGACGAGGCCAGCAGGCGGTGCGGCTCCCGTGTGGTGTTCTCGGCCACGACGGCGAAAACGACTTCGCCGGGATGCAGGTACTTCACACCTTCCTTGCGGGCAAGCAGCTTGCAGTTCGGCGGGAAGATGGAGGAAACCCGAACCAAATTCTGGGCAGCGATGCCGGCGTCGCGCAACGCCAATTCGAAGGAAGTCAACCGCTCGCGGTGTTTTCCCACTCCCTTGGTAAAGAAAATCCGCTTCGGAACCATGTCTTTGCCCAATTCCGTGATCCTCCGAAAAGAAAAATTAGGGTTGAGAATGCACAATCTAACACAATGCTTCGTTAACAAAATATGAATTTGCAGCCGAGACGAAAAAAATGCGGGGAGGCGCTGGCGCGCTTCCCCGCCTGATGCCCGGATGTTGCAGGGGGAGGGCCCGGGCAAAACCTTACTTCAAACTCATTCGGTGGCTCGCAGCGTCGCACTGGCCGCCTCGATTCGCGCCCTACTTCGCCGCGACTGCCTGAGTGACATCAATATCGGTGCCGGTTACGGTGCCGGTCACCGTGGCTTTCTTGCCCGCCTGTTGATCAAGCAGAGCCAGCACCGCCTTGTCGCTGGCATTCAGCGTATAAATTTTGTCCCCAACCACCAGAGCATATTTCGAACCGTGCGCTACGCAACTGCGCGTACACTCCGCCGCTGTGCCTTCGCCTGGCATATGCTTGCTGCCGCACATAGCGTCGCCCACTTCGCCGGTCAGCGTTTGCTTGCCGGCTGCCAGCGCCGCGCGGGATGAAAGCATACTGGAGGAACCCACGATTGCCGCAGTCATGATTCCCGTAATCACCATCGAACGCTGCCAACTACTCTTCATGCCATCCCCCAGAGTTCCGTCCGACGTCTGCGGCGGCGAACCCGCAACCCGCCGGGCCAGTGTATCAAGCAATCCTGATTTCCCATATGCCCGTCTGGTCGCAAAAAACTTCCGCGATCGCGGGAATTCGATGGCGCCGCAAGGGTACCCTGCCGCAGGCGTTCCCTGCAAACTGCCAGCAGTTTGTTCCAAAAACCGAACAGAACTATCCGGTAGGTGGCCCAGCGGCGTTCGCTATTTCGGTGCTTTGACCGAGTAGATCAGATCGACGTCAACGCTCTTGTCGCGCACGTTGGCGGTAACGTGCGGCGCGACCTCCCAGTCCAGGGTCGGAGGGAGAAGCTTCTGCGCGGCGGGCAGATATTCGCTCAGGTATGTCGAGTCGTACACGTCGCCCCGCTGGAGTTTCCATATGCCGCGCAGTTTCGCCATCAAGCTATTATCGAGGCCGCGGAATTCCAGGTCGCCCATGTGATAGGCGAAGCCCTCCGTTACCTCGAGGTGGATGACGACGGTGCCTGCTGCATCGTCGTACTGCGCATCGGCTCGGATCGCCGCCGTGACGAATCCGCGCGATCCGTAGAGTTTTTGAATGTCCTTCAGATTATTAGCCAGGCGGACGGTATTGGCGGGCTGGCCGGGTTCGGCGCGGACCATCTTTTGCAGCGTGTCGACAGGGAACTCTTTGTTGCCCGCCCACTCCAGGTTCTTCAATTTGTATTGCTGGCCGGGAGTCACGGCGAACACGATATCGACGACGGTCTGGTTGCGCGGCCCGTCTTCATTCTCGGTAGCAGGCTGCTTCACGACCTTGGGTTGCGGCTCGCCGAACGCCGCCTTCAGGTATCCGCGCGCTTGATAGACCGGGAGAAGCTGGCGCTGGGCAAACTGATTCAGACTGCTGCGGGAATATTCGTGGCTCGAAAGTCTTTCCCCGGCTTCTTCCAGCGCGGGCATTTCGGCATCGCCCGCGCCCGTGAATTCGATCTTGCGGACTCGAATCAGAACATCGGTGACCCGATAAATGATCGCCTCGACGGGACCATCGGCCTTGCCGGTGCGTTGATACTCGACGTGTCCGGGGATTGCGTTTTCTACCAGCATGGCCTGTAGGACATCGGAAACCTGGTCGGCCAGGCCGCCATGGACCGGCAATTGGCCATCGAACAGCGGCGAGTATTGCTGAAGGCGCTGCCGCAGTTCGGCGTCAGAGAACCAGACAAAATCCTCGAAGTGTGCCGGGACAAATTTATCCGCGTCAGTCACGTGCAGTTCGAGCTTGGTTCCCGCCGAAGAATAAGAAAACGTGTAAGCGATCTCGGTGAAGACTCCCATGTCGCCCAA
>JBEKRY010000037.1:0-27494 GCA_049517555.1 Candidatus Sulfotelmatobacter sp.
GCGCACCCAGGTTACGCTGGGGCTACTCCTGCGTGACATTTGCTTTCCTGCGCTTTGTCACCCCGAACAAATCTGCTTTTGTCGTCCAAAGCGAAGCTACTTTTGGCATCCCCAGCCAATCTGCTTTGTCATCCCTCGCGAAGCGAGGGACCTGGGTTCTTGCCGGTGGTAAGCACAAACCCGGATCCCTCGCTTTGCTCGGGATGACAAAAGCCGGGATGACATAAGTAAAAATAGAGGTGTCGTGTGTCTTCTAGTTTCCCGATAACGAGAAGTTCACAGTGATCTGCGTTTCTACTTCGATGGGCTCGCTATTAAGAATGTACGGGCGATAGCGCCACTGGCTGACTGCGTTCACCGCCGCCGGCACGAGCATGGGGTGCCCGGCAACAGCGCGCAGGTTCTCAACCGTTCCCGCTTTGCTGATGAGCGCGACCAATACGACCGAGCCCTGAATGCGCGCGCTTCGAGCCAATGGAGGGTAGACAGGCTCGACGCGACGAATGAGATTGCCTTCGAGCATGGACGAAGTGCGGATGGCTCGGGTGAGCGCCGGTGGTGGTGTCGGCAAGACTGGCCTGACGCCGCCGAAAAGGTTCGTCATCAACCCGTCCCCCGTGCCCGAAGGAAAACCCGTTCCTTCGATGCCTCCGCTGGGTGAGCCCGGAGCCGGCGCCGCCGGTTCGTCGCCTCCCATTCGAATCACATGCGGAATCTGCGAAGGCTGCATAAATCTAAGCGTGGGAATGCTCGTCTGCACGACCGACGGTCCCCCGGTCCGCAGTGACGGCGACGGCGCCGGTTCTGGCGAAACTCGCCCCAGGCTGATTGGCGTTGAAACTGTGCGCGCTGCAGGCAGACCAACGGTTTTCAGCACCGGCAGCAGAAGCAGCAGACTGATGATCAGTATTTGCAGTCCGAACGAAGTTAACGTAGTCCAGCTGCGGCGAGCGCGTTGGGTCCAGGAAGTTTCCAGAATACTATCGGCAAAAATCGTGTCTTCCAGCATCGCGTCCTGAAACATGGCTTCCTCCGGCGTGAAATTCTTGTTGCTGCTATGGACACCACGAAGGCGCAGCTTGGAATAAGAAAAAGACGCTGAGGCAAATAAAAAAGGCCGCGTTTTCACGCGGCCTGCCGGAACTTTTCTAACACCGGAGGTGTCAGGCTCTTATTGTTTGGGTGCCGTTGGCGCTGCAGGCTTCGCAGCTCCCGAGCCGGTGGAAGATCTCGGAGTTGCCGGCTTCGCAGCTCCCGCCGTCGGAGCGGCCACGCCCGACTGCGTGTTGTAAAGATCGACGATAGCCTTGGTAATGTCCATGCTATCGCCCGCGAGCAGAACCGGGCCCTGCGGCCATTGCTTCGACGTATCGATGATCAGGCCATAGCCGTTGTCCTGAGAATACTTCACGATAACCGGAGCCACCTTCTGCAGGATGCGACCGAATATCTCCTGCTGTTGGTTGCCGAAGTCTTCCTGGGCATCCTGCACGGCGCGGTCAAACACCTTTTGCTTGCTCTCGATCTGCTTTTTCAGAGTAGCCAGCGCTTCCTCGTTGAGCTTCTCCTGCGTATTGGTCAGTTGCTTTTTCAGAGCCTCGAGTTCGTCGTTCTGGCCCTTGAGTTCGCTTTGCTTGGGTTCAAATTTCTTTTGCAACGCATCGAGATCGCGACGGCCTTCGTTGCTCCCGAAGACAGCGCCTTCTACGTTAATGGCTCCCACCCTGGTGCCGGAGCTGGGGGCAGACGCAGCCGCCGGTGTCGATGCCGCAGGGCTGGATGGCGTGGCGGCGCTGCCGGTTTGGGCCAATGCGGAAATCGTTAAAGTAACCGCGCAGGCCAGAAGAACTCGCAAGAACTTGCTTTTCATTGGATCGGTTGAACTCCTTGGAACATGTTTGTCAGAATATGGTCGTCAGACCAGGGTTGTCAGACCATGGTTGTCAGACCATGGTTCCGGGAATGAACTTCAAAAAACGTTCTCTGATAGCCGCTCTGATCGCTTCTTCAGTCAACGCTGGGCCGCACTGAATGAGGTCTCCGCTGCGGTAGCGGCCGCGCCTTCGAAAGGCGCACTCGATTGCCAACCTGCCACACGCCGAAACTTGCGGGGCGTGCCGTCCATCCCTCACCCTGACTTCATGGCGTGGATCGTTGACAATTATAGTGACCCCACTCCTGACCCGTCAAACCTATCCCTCGTCAGCCGAAGCAGAGCCACTCAGTTAGAACGTGGTCGCCACCGTGAACCGGAAAGTCTTGCGCGGCTCTCTTAACTGAAAACTGGGAGCATAGGTATTCACCGCCAGATGATACGTGTAGGCGCCCGCCGCCGTGTTGCAGATGGTTCCAGCCGGAGCTCCGGCCGGACACTGCGCCTGCGGGAACATGGCAGTCGTAATGGGAATCGGCGGGTTGGCCTGTTCGTCCAGCCGCAGCGGATTATATGCCCAGTAGATGCGGAACGGCGCATTCACGACGGGCAGAAATACTTGCAGTTCGAGTCCGGTAGAAGCGCGCGGCTGCCAGTTTGTCGAACTCAGAACCTGCAGTTGATCGGAAGGACTGGGCTTCAGGACGCCTCCGCCCTGGCAGTTATAGCCGGCATCGAGCGTCGGACATCCGAACTGTGTACCGATCAGCTGATCGTATTGAACCTGGGCGATCTGCAACTGCGAGCGCCGCAAAATCGGGTTGATGCCCATGTCCCAGAACGGCGCGATCGCCACCGGCCCCGCGATCGTAATGCGGTATTCCAGGTTAGTGAATACACTGAGGTCGCCGCCGGGGAACACGATCTGATCGACCGGGATGGGAATCGTCCAGTTCCCCAGTCGCGGATTGGCCGGGTTCTTGGGAACCGGAGTTCCGTCCGGATTAGTCAGAGTGATCGAGTTGGAGCCGGGAAGAAACGCCACCGGAGACACGGAGCGGACGTCAAATCCGCGAATATCGTTTTCGCCGCCCATGAAGAAGCGCTGGAAGGGCGGAGCCACCAAGCCGCCAAAACCGCTGATGAATGATCCCTGCACGTTGAAGCCGAACGTGTTCCGGCGGTTTTGCATGGGGATGAATTTCTTGTACTGAATGATGGGGCGGACGGACCGGACCGTGCCGCCGATTCCAGCCAGCTCCATGCCCACGGTGAATTGATTCCCTTTGTGCGGGAAGATGCCACTGTCGAGAGTATTGAATGAAAAATTGGGGAAGATCTTGCTGGTGATGATTCCATCCACCGCGTTCGGCCCCGAGATGCCACGAAATGCGATGTATTCGAACAGATTTTTCGAGGCCGTGCTCAAAGGCAGCAGGGTCGAGCGGTCCAGCGTGTAGGACATGCCCACGCGCTTGAATGACCGGCGCAAGGGATAACTCAACGAAGTGGTAAAACCCACGCTCGACTGCGAGTAGTTCTGCAAGTTCTGCAACTGCGCGTTCGGCAGATTCAAACTCTGCCCGCCGTGCAAGATGGAGAGCTGTCGCGCCTGGTTATAGCTGATCCGGTTGCCGAACACGTTGACACCGAATTGCAAAGGACGATCGAACATGTAGGGCTGCGTAAAGCCCAGGTTTACGCTGCGCGCCAGGTTGCCGAGGCTGACCTGGATTTGCACGGTTTCGCCGCGCCCCAGAAAGTTGTTGGTGGCGTAGTTGAGCCCGATGAAAGCGCCCTCCAGCCCGCTGACGCCGCCATTGAGTCCGATGCTGTTCTTGCCCTTTTCGTGGACTTTCAGCGTGAGGTCCACCTGGCCGTTTTTCTCGTCAAGCTTCTTGTCCGTAGTGTTGGGGTCGTCGGGCTTGAGCTGGTCGAAATAAGAGAGCTGATTCAGGCGGAGCAGGCTCAGTTCCCACAAATGGGAGTTGTAGATGCCGCCCTCTTCGAGCGCCAACTCACGGCGGATCACCTTGTCGCGGGTAGTAGTGTTGCCCACAAACTCGATGCGGCGCACATAAAACTGCTTGCCCTCGTCGACATCGATTTCCAGAAACGCGAGTTTCTTGTCGTCGTCAAACGTCGTGTTGGGAACCGCGGTGTAATTGATATATCCAAACTGGCCGTAGGCCTTACGCAAAGCCTCCAGACCTTTGGCGATCTTGTCGCGGCTGAACAGGTCTCCGTCCTTGAGCGGGAACAGCGAGCGCAGCGCCGCCACATTGGAGATGGCCTTGTTGCCTTTGAAAGTGATCTTGCCCAGCCGGTACTGGTCGCCTTCCTCGACCGGCATGGTAATGTCGACCGCCTTGCCGGCTCCCGCCTGGATGAGCGGAATATGCGGGCCTTTGTGTCCGGTGTCGTGAATTTCGGTCTTGGGGTCGGTCACGTTGGCTTTGAAGTAGCCGCGGTTCTGGTATTCCGCGCGCACGCGCTCGGTGTCTTCTTCCAGCTTGGTAGCGTCGTACGTCTTGGCCAAGATGTTTTCGAGGAAGATGGAATGGGGAATGCCGATCGGCTTCAGGTTCTTCATGGCGGCGCGCAGAATTCGCGACTTGATCGCCTTGTTGCCTTCGAACTTGATTTTGCCGACTTTGACCTTTGGTCCTTCCTTGATCACGAACGTGATGCCGACCGCGGCGGGCGGAATCTGCCGCACTTCCGTGCGGATGGTCGCGAACTGGTGGCCATGTTCCGCCATCAAGCCTTTAATCGAAACTTCCGCCTTCTTGATGCGCGTGGGATCGTACTGACTCTCGACCACGAGGCCGACTTTGTCCTGTTTAAAGCGGTCGAGGATGTCGCTGTCGGAAACTGAACTATGCCCGACGTAGAAGATTTCTCGGATCGTTGGCTTTTCTTTCACCTGGATGGTCAGCCGCCAGCCCTTGGGCGTCTGCTCGCGGAGGATTTTGATGTCCTCGAAGTAGCCCGTGTTCCACAGAGAGTTGAAATCGCGCTCCAGGGCAGCGACGTCATAGACGTCCCCTGGTTTGGTAAAGACGCGCGCGAGAATCGTCTCCTTGGGAATGCGGCGATTGCCGATGACGCCGATGTCCGAAACGATGTCGCTCTGCGCCCAGGTCAACGTAGCCGCGGCGGTCAGAAGCAGAAGCACAGCCAGCAACCTGGCCATCACTCTGCCCACCCCACGCGCAGACCGCCCCACCCCTGGCCAAGGCCGTTGAAATGAAGAAGATGGCACCAAGACGACCCTGCGATGGCAGGGGCGTTGGGGCACAACAAGGTTCTCCGAATGAAAGCGAAAAGGAATCGCTACGACCTCAGCCTCTTGGGATGTGAGAAAACTGTCATTATACGGTAGCGTAAGCGAAAGCGTCCAAGCTGCAACCCTTTCCCGTAGTGGCTTTGAAGATCTTCGACCACGAAAGACACGAAGTCACACAAAGGAAACCCACGCAAAACGAATTCCTTCGTGATCCTTCGTGCTCTTCGTGGTTGATGGTTTTCTCTCACCATCGTCAAAATCGGACCCTGAGGTCGCTTCATGAGGATGGCTTGGATAACTCTACCTCAACCAAGACGGAATAAAACGTAGCCGAGTTGCCCATGTCGGCAAGTTTTTCTGAGGTGAGGTTGTTGATGCTCTGGAAACCCGGGGTCATCTTCGCCCAATTCAGGCTGGCGGAGACCACTCCGGGCTGAACTTTGCCGTCGACCCGCGCCTTGAGCAGGATGTCTCCCCGGTGGTTGAAGACGCGAACCTTGTCGCCATCGCCGATGCCCCGCGCCCGGGCGTCGGGCGCAGAAATCTCCAGCATGCCCGGCTCTTCCATTTCGCGCACAGAAGGCAGGTTCGAAAACGTCGAATTCAGAAAGTTATCGCTCTTGCGGGCCAGCAACTCCAAAGGCAGCGCGCCCTGCTTCATTCCATGCCGCGATTCCGTCGGAGGCCTGAAGTCAGCGACCGGATCGAGCCCCTGCGCCTTCACCGCCTCGCTATAAAGCTCGGCCTTGCCCGAGGGTGTGCGAAAGTTCCCGTCGGCAAACGGAAGAAATGGAGTTACCTGTGTGGGGACAGCCGCCCCCGGCTGTCCGGCGGAGCGCAGCTCCGCTGCACCCTGATCTGAAGCCGACCCTCCAAAGTTCAGCCGTACCTGCCCCAACTCCAGCCGCTCCCTGCTAATCCCCTGCATCCACGGATCCTTCGAATCCAGCGCCAGATCGATCATCTCGTCCACACTCTCGCGGAAGCAGTCATCCTCAAACCCCATGCGCTCCGCCAGCGCGCGGAACACTTCCACATTCGGCCGGCACTCGCCCAAAGGCGCAATCGCCTGATTCGAAACCTGCACATAATAGTGCCCGTAAGCCTTCTGCAAATCTTTGTGCTCGAAAAAAGTAGTCGCCGGCAAAACGATGTCGGCATAGTCCGTCGTGTCCGTGAAAAATTGCTCATGCACCACGGTGAAAAGATCGGGACGAAGCAGTCCGCGCACCACTTCGTTATGCCGGGGAGCGACCGCCGCTGGATTCGAGTTGTAGACAAACAAAGCCTTCACCGGCGGGTCATCCTGCGCATTGAGTACGCGGCCCAGTTCCACCATGTTGATGGTGCGAGCTTCACGCCCCAGCGCGGTCTGCATCAGATCAGGACGCTTCAAGGCCGCAGCCTTGAACGCAGCCGCGCCGCTGGTCGACATCTGCAGTCCGCCGCCGATTTCCTTCCATGATCCTGTGATGCAGGGCAGCATGACAATGCTGCGCGTCGCCATCCCGCCGCGCTCGCCGCGCTGCACGCCGTAGTTCAGCCGGATCACCGAAGGTCTCACCGTGGCATACTCGCGCGCCAGCTTGCGAATGTCGGCGGCACTGATGCCCGTCCATTGCGCCACCCGCTCCGGCGAATACTCTTTCACCTTTTCCCGCAGTTCCTCAAAACCCAGCGTGTACTTCGAAACATAATCGGCATCGTGTAGGTTCTCGCCGATGATCACGTGCATCATCCCCAGCGCCAGAGCCGCGTCCGTGCCGGGATTGATGGGCAGGTACCAGTCAGCGCACTCCGCGGTGCGCGTGCGGTAAGGATCAATCACCACCAGCTTCGCGCCCTTGCGCCGCGCCTCGGTGATGAACGGCCACAAGTGAACATTGTTGCCGTGAATATTCGCCGCCCACGCGATGATGTACTTGGAATGGCGAAACTGCTCCGGCTCAGTACCGAGTTTCACGCCCAGAACTGACTCGAGCCCAGCTTCTCCCGCCGCCGAGCAAATCGCACGATCCAGCTGCGAAGCTCCCAGGCGATGAAAAAATCGCCGGTCCATGCACGCGCCATTCAGCGCGCCCAGAGTCCCTCCGAACGAATAAGGCAGAATGGCCTCGCTGCCAAACTCGGTCGTTATGCTGCGAAACCGCGAAGCAATCTCGTCCAGCGCCTCATCCCAGGAAATGCGCTGCCAGGTTTGCGTGGAAGTGGTTTGCGTGGAAGTGGTTTGTGTGGGGACAGCCGCCCCCGGCTGTCCATGCGAAGCGCAGCTCCGCTGCCCCGCCACCGGCCCCTTCGGCCCAATCCGCCGCATGGGATACAACACCCGATCCGGCGAGTACACCCGATCCAAATACTTCGCCACCTTGGCGCACAAAAACCCGCGCGTCACAGGATGCTCCGGATCGCCCTGAATCTTCGTCGCCCGCCCGTCCTCGACCGTAATCAGCACACCGCAAGCATCCGGGCAGTCGTGCGAACACACGGCATGAACGACCTGCTTCATCGTCCTACGATTATACGGTGACTCCCGCGTCCACGCGGCGTTGAAGCCGAAAACAAAAGCCGGGCAGCTTGCGCTGCCCGGCCCCACGTAAAGCTCCGCGAACTACTCCGTCGGAGGCAGAACCCTCACTCGCCCCGCCACCACGAAGGGCACGCCTGTCGTCGGATTCTTGAACACCAACCCGCGCGAAACCAGGTTGGGTGTTCCCGCTGCGGCCAGGCCAGAAAGCCCGTCGATGTTTTCAAACACCGTCAAGTTCCCGGTCATCACGGTGAACGGCCCGTTGGCGGCGTAGCTCATCAGCGCGTCATTCTGCATCTGGTAGTAACCCAGATTGCTTCCCGATCCGCCAGTCACGTTCACACTATCGGCCACCAGCGCTCCCCACACGCCCTGGCGCCGCAAGGAGACCATGTTGGGCGTGAAGGTAGTGCCGCTTACGGTGCCGCCGACGAATATCCGTTGCCCCACCACCAGCGATGAACTATTGAAAACCAGGTCAGTCAACAGGTTGTCGAAGAAGCAGATGTCATACTGCGACACGCCGCTCAGGTTGATGGTTTGCACCGTATCCACCGGATATACAGCCGACGTGCCCAGTTCCTCGCCCACCCACATCGTCACCGACGTGACGGGCCCGGAGCTTGGATTCACCGCCAGCACGCGGCCGGAGACGAAGGCCTGATCGGTCGTAACCTGCTCGACCATGCTGGCTAGAATGCTGCCATCGGCCTGCATGGTTCCGACGACTGAAACGATGGCGTTCGTAGTCAGCGTGGCCAGCGTGTTGCTGCCGTTGTATTGCGTACTCGAGTTCACATCAATCGTCCGGGGCATGCCGTAAGGCCCTTGCATCAGGAACGAATTTCCTGCTGTGTTCACCGAAACCAGGTTGCCTGTGAAGTCGGTGATCTGGCCCACTTCGCTGGAGGCCGAGACTGCCGATATGTTGATCACCGGGTTGATCACGCCCGTAATCTGACCGTTCGTCGTAGCCAGAGAATCATGCACGTCGAAGTCGATGCGCAGACCGGCCAGACCATTGCTGTCCACTACCAGAGGCGCTCCGGTCGGGAACGGAATCGTCACCGTCGTCTGCGAGAAGGAACCCGTCAGCATCTGCACGGATGGCGGAGTCGTGGTCAGGTCCACATAGCTGATCACTGGAGCCGGGTTGGTGTTCTCAAAAGTGAACGTGATGCTGTTATAGGTGCCTGCAGGAATTGTGTTGAATCCCAGCAGCGTCCTCAGCCCGAGCAAGCGCGCGAAATCTACTGCCTCGGGCGAGGAAATCGCGCTCACCGTCGTAGTGCCGTTGTTGAGCGTGAGGCTGTCAATGGTTACGTTGAATCCGACTACGGCAGAGGCGGGAGCGTCTTCTCCCGTTACAAACACGCTGCCCTGTGCATTCGACCCTCCTCCTGAAGAAGAGGCGGAATTCGTCGATCCGCAACCCATCCCAATCATGCTGAGCGCGAGCAGTAACGCGATCCCAAGGAACTTTTTCATGGCAGACTCCGATGCGAAAGTTTTGTGTGTGAAGGGGTTTCCGGGGGTAGCCGTGATTTGCTTCACGACCATGGAAACACGGCCCCGCAGAGAATGTCGCGTAACCAAGGAGAGGTTACCGGGGCTGTGGTGGAGCGCTACATTGAGCTATCTGATTGGGTGCGAGGGGGTTGTAAGTGCTGCCCGAGAGACACACCTGCGGGGCATGTACTTCTGTGTAATTCATTGACAGGGGCAACCAGCCGAAACGCGCCGTTGAAGCTCTTTCGCCGCGGGGTTCAGCTTGGCAGGCAACTTTCGCCGGCCTACTTCAGTTCCGTGACTTCCTTCTCTTTGCCCTTGCTCATCTCTTCCATCTTCTTGATTTCGCCGTCGGTCAGCTTCTGAATTTCGTCAAGCGAGCGCTTCTCTTCGTCCTCGGAAATTTTCTTATCCTTGAGCGCCTTCTTGATGGCGTCGTTGCCGTCGCGCCGAATATTGCGCACAGCCGTGCGATGTTCTTCCAAAATCTTATGCAGGTGCTTCACCATGTCCAGGCGGCGCTCCTGGGTCAGCGGCGGAATCGGCACCCGGATCAGCTTGCCGTCGTTCATCGGATTCAAGCCCATCTCTCCGGAACGGATCGCTTTCTCGATCGCGCCCAACTGCGACGCATCGAAAGGCTGCACCGTGATTAGTTGCGGCTCGGGCGCATGCACCTGGGCCACCTGATTCAGAGGCATCTGCGATCCGTAGTAGTCCACGGATACGTTGTCGAGCATATGCACCGAGGCGCGGCCGGTGCGCACGCCCGCCATGGCCTTGCGGAAATCCTCCACGGCTTTGTCCATGCGCGTCTTCAGCTGGACATACGTTTCTTTCAGCCCCGCGATGCCCGCCATTGTCGCTTGCGCCATAGTGGTCAGCTCCGAGTCCCTGCAGTACCAAAACGTGAAATTATAAACCCGCAAATAGCAGAAGGAAGAAGTCAGATTGCAGAAGTAAGACCGGCGCCGATTCGCCTTTCAATTCTGCCCTCTGAGTTCTTACTTCTGCATTGTCTACGCGCCGACCCTCGACCCAATCTTCTCGCCCAGCAGCACGCGGCGAATGTTGCCATGCTGATTCAGATTGAAGACGATGATGGGCAGATTATTGTCCTTGCACAGGCTGATGGCGGTGGAGTCCATCACGTTCAGCCCCAGCCGCAGAACGTCCATGTAGGTAATCTGATTGAATTTCTTGGCGCCGTCCACTTTCATCGGGTCAGCGTCGTAGATGCCGTCGACCTTGGTGGCCTTGAGAATCGCGTCGGCCTTGATCTCCATGGCGCGCAGCGACGCTGCCGTGTCGGTCGAAAAATAGGGATTGCCCGTGCCTCCGGCAAAAATGACAACGCGGCCCTTCTCCAGATGACGAATCGCACGCCGCCGGATGAACGGCTCAGCCACCTGCTTCATCTCGATCGCGGATTGCACCCGGGTGTAAACTCCCTGCTTCTCCAGGGCATCCTGCAGCGCCAGCGCATTGATGACCGTAGCGAGCATACCCATGTGGTCGGCCGACACGCGGTCCATATCCTTGGCCTGATCGGCGACACCACGAAAGAAATTGCCTCCGCCCACCACGATGGCCAACTGCACGCCCAGTTTGTGAACGTCCGCCAGCTCGGCAGCAACCTCGTGGATGCGCGCCGTATCGACACCAAACCCTTGATTGGCGGCCAAGGCTTCTCCGGAAATCTTGAGCAGAACGCGCTTGAAGGCGGGGGTCGGGGTCGTCGTTGTCATGAGATCAAAGGTCGGTTGCCTGTTCCCAGTGGCTAGTTGCCACAAGAACATAATTGAAGCACAAAAAAGGCGCCCCGAAGGGCGCCGTCGAGATTATTCGCCTTTCGGCTCTGTAGGCTTCGTCACAGCCACGGTCTCACCCGCATCGCCCACCTTAAAGCGCGCGAAGCGGCGCACCGAAATGTTCTCGCCCAGCTTGCCGATCTTGGCGGCGACGAGCTGCGAAATCGAGATAGTCTGATCCTTGATGAAGGGCTGCTCCAGCAGACACACTTCTTCATAGAACTTTTCCATCTTGCCGTTCACCATCTTCTCGGCGATGTTCGCCGGCTTGCCGCTAGCGATTGCCTGCGAGAGAAAAATATCCTTCTCGCGGGCGAAGTCCGCGGCAGTGACATCTTCTTTGCGAACGTATTTCGGATCGCTGGCCGCAATGTGCATGGCAATGTCGTGCACCAGTTCCTTGAAGTCGTCAGTGCGGGCCACGAAGTCGCTCTCGCAATTCACTTCGACCAGCACACCAATCTTGCCGCCGGCGTGGATGTAGCTGGCCACCGATCCTTCACTGGTTGCACGCGTCGCCTTCTTGGCGGCAACCGAAACGCCCCTCTTGCGCAGAATCACGACCGCCTGCTCCATGTCGCCCTTGGCCTCGGTCAGGGCCTGCTTGCAATCCATCATGGGAGCTCCGGTCTTCTCCCGGAGATCCTTCACTTGTGTCGCGGAAATATTCACAGCTGTAGTGCTCATATCGAAAAATCCTTCTTCTGTTTTTTCTTTCGTAGGGACACAGGTCGCCCGTCCCTTTCTATTTAGATGCCGCTCTATAAGATTCGACCCGCGCCAGACGACCCGCGCGGGTCCAATTTCCCTCAAAAGTCCAGCCGGTTTTGCCTTCGCCAACGACCAACGACGGCCGGCCAACGACCGTTCTTAAACCGTTTGGCTCTCGACCTTAGGCAGTTCCGCCTCTTCCGCCACAACCGGCTTCTTGTGCATGCCCGGGCCCAGCACTTCTTCCATACTGATGTCTTCGGTAGCGTCGACCGCAGTTCCATCCCCGTGATACTCGACAGAAGCACTCTCGGCGGCCTGCGCCGCATCCGATGCCGCCTGCATGTCGGCGACCTGCTTGTCGGTCATCAACTGCGCGCCCTCGGCAATCGATTCCGAAATCTTCGAGGTAAACAACCGGATGGCCCGCAGCGCATCGTCGTTGCCGGGGATCACATAATCCACTTCGCTCGGATCGCAATTGGTATCGACCACGGCGACCACCGGAATGCCCAGCTTGCGTGCTTCGCGAACGGCGATCTGCTCTTTGTTCGAATCAATCACAAAGATCGCATCGGGCAGCCGCGTCATATTCTTGATGCCGGCCAAATTGGCCTGCAGATGTTTGCGCTCGCGTTCGAGCTTGATAACTTCTTTCTTGGGGAGCAGCTCGTAGCGGCCATCCGTGGCCATCTCGTCGAGCTCCTTCAGCCGCTTCACCGACTTCTGCACCGTGACCCAGTTGGTGAGCAGCCCACCCAGCCAGCGCTGGTTGATGTAGAACATCCCGCAACGCTGCGCTTCTTCAGCAATCGCATCCTGCGCCTGGCGCTTGGTGCCGACGAACAGTACGATACGCCCGTCATTCGCCAGATCCTGCACGAACTTCGACGCCTCTTTGAACATCTTCAGCGTCTTCTGCAGATCGATGATGTAAATCCCGTTGCGCTCTCCGAAGATGAATTCCTTCATCTTAGGATTCCAGCGCTTGGTCTGATGCCCGAAGTGAACGCCCGCTTCGAGCAACTCCTTCATGGTAATCGTAGCCAATGAACCTCCTCTTTAGTCTGCATCCTTTGCGCGATCATGCCGCTCCGGATTGCCATTCCCGCCCCGCACGCGAGGCACGGGAAGAATTGAACACCGAAAACAAGCCGTCAGCTCTTAGCTTTCAGCTCTCAGCTAAAACAAAAACTTGTCATTCCGACCCCCGAGCGAACGCGAGGGGCGGAGGAATCTCTATAGCGAGTACAGAGCCTGCGCCCAGCCCTATCGCTTGCTGAACTGGAAGCGCTTGCGAGCGCCCTTCTGCCCGTATTTCTTGCGCTCTTTGCCGCGCGAATCGCGGCTGACCATGCCCTCAGCCTTCAGCTTCTTACGCAGTTCAGCATTGAACTGCATCAGAGCGCGGGCAATGCCGAGCTTCACCGCGTCCGCCTGACCGCGCACGCCGCCGCCGAGCACGCTGGCGATCACGTTGAACGTGGCTGCCATCTCCGAAGAAGCCAGCGGCGACTTCGCCGCCGAACGCTGCGCCGGAGTCACGAAATATTCTTCAAAGGCGCGCCCGTTCACCTGGAAATCACCGCTGCCTGGACGCAAATACACACGGGCAATCGCCGTCTTGCGGCGTCCCGTTCCGTAGTATTGAACTAATTCGGCCATTTAGCTTCTAGCTCCTAGCTGCTAGCTTCTGGCAAAAAAACAGAAGCCGCGCTCTTTAATCTCAAATCTCAAATCTCAAACTTGTCATCCTGAGGCGACGTTTTGTCGCCGAAGGACCTCGGACTCAACGAATTCCACCCTACGAAACTGCCACTTTGCGCGGCTTGTGCTCGCGCACTTCCAGCTTCAAATCCTGCGGCTTCTGCGCCTGATGCGGATGCTTGTCGCCCTTGTACACATTCAGCTTCGACAACATGTGCGCCGCCAGCTTGTTCTTCGGCAACATGCGCCGCACCGCATCTTCAATCACCAGCTCCGGACGCCGCACCAGGCGTTTCTTATAGTCCTCTGTGCGCAAGCCGCCGGGATATCCGGTGTAGTGGTGATACTGCTTCTGCTCGGCTTTCATGCCAGTCGTTCTGATCTTCTCGGCGTTGATGACTACAACATGATCGCCGGTATCGAGAAACGGCGTGTACTGCGGGTTTTCCTTGCCCATGAGAATGCGCGCGACTTGCGAGGCCAAGCGCCCGAGCGTCTGCCCGTTCGCGTCCACGACGTACCATTTGCGCACAATTTCCCCCGGTGAAGGGAAATAGGTTGACATCAGAGTTCTCCCAGATTGAATAAAGGCTGCGAAAGAAGACCGCTCGGTGATTCCCTAGCGAGGACGCCAGGCCATCAGGCGGGCAACCACACGACCACCAAAGTCTTTACGATAGCGTAATCTGCAAAGAATTGTCAACGCCGCGTTACGGCAAGAATGCTGGTGGTAACCTAATCGCCGGAGGTCGTTCATGAGACGAGTCACCAATTCCCTTGTCGTATTCCTGACCTTGCTGGCTGCATCTCTGTTCTTGTTCCTGTCCCTACCCGCCTTGGCGCAGCACGGCGCCACCGGTGGCCACGCTGTCGGTGGCGGATATATCCCGAAACACGGCCCGCCAGCTACGCATGGCACAATCGCCCATCCTGCTCCCGGTTTCCACGACGAGCCAGGCCATCCTGAAGCTCCGCACGTCCACCACAACGGTACCTGGGTCGGACACGACGGCGGACCCGATGACGCCCGCTTCCACCTCGATCATCCCTGGGAGCATGGCCACTTCACCGGCGGCTTCGGCCGCGGCCACGTCTGGCGCATTGCCGGAGGCGGTCCCAACCGTTTCTGGTTCGGCGGTTTCTACTTCAGCGTCGCTTCTTTTGACCTGGGTTACTGCGGCGACTGGCTCTGGGACAGCGATCAGGTCGTCATCTACGAAGACCCCGACCACGTCGGCTGGTATCTCGCGTACAACGTGCGGCTGGGCACCTACGTCCACGTGCAATACCTCGGAGGAGCGTAGTCTTTCGTCTCGGTTTGCCGGGAGTGAGGCCGCAACTCGGCAAACCATCACAGGCGCCGGAGCATGGCTCCGGCGCCTGTCTTTATTTTCGCGAGATGTTTCGGCATGGCCTAGGGCAACGTGGAAGAGCGGCGCTTCAGCGCCGCGTAAGGCAGAGGGAATGATCCGGGCTTCAGCCCCCGTGGTTGGAAAAAGCTCCCGATCACTCGTACGCGAGAGCATCAATCGGATCCCGTTGCGCCGCCTTGAACGCCGGATACAAGGCTCCGGCCAGCGCCCCGACCAGCGCAATGACCCCCGCCCGCAACGCCCACTCGTTACTCCAGAACAGCCGCAGGACAGGCTTTTCGAACATGATGACACGGCGCGTCACCAAGCTGATGATGATTCCCGCCACAATCCCCGCCACCGCCAGCAGCAAGGTTTCCCGCAGAACCACGTTCACAATGTACAACTTCGAAGCGCCCAGAGATTTCAGAATTCCGATCTCCCGCGTGCGCTCCATCACCGCCGTATACATCGACTGAAAGATCACCAGAAAGCCCACCACCACAGCCACGCCAATCACGATTCTGATGGCCAGATCAAATCCCGGAAAATTGTCGGGCGTCATCATTGAGAGATACTCCTCCATCGAGCGCACAGAATAATTCTCCATGCCTGGCGTACCTTCAATTGACTTCTCCACTGTGGCCACATTCGCCGGATCATCCAGCTTCAGGTAGAAGGCGGAAACGCGCCCCTCCGCACTCACCAAATCCTGGAGCGTGGCTAATGGCAGACATTTGCGGCAGCCCTTGCCGTGCGGAACGACACCAGAAATGCGGAAATCGTGTGCCAATATCTCGATCTTGTCGCCCACTTTGAGATGATTCATCCGCGCCAGGTAATCGTCGATGATCACGTCATAAGGCGCTTGGAACGGTCCTCCGGAGAGATAATGGAACTTCGGAGGAAGCGTGTCGTAGCTGGCAACGTCGATGCCATAGATGATTTCCGGCGGTTTTTGGGCGAACCACCAGACCACTGGAACCGCGGTGACTACGTGGGGCACTCGACGCAGCACGTCCCCCACTTTCATTGAAATGGGCGCGCCCGACAATCCGATGACCGCGGACGCCCCTGGGGGTGTAACCATCAGGTCCGCTCCCACCCCAAGCTGGCTCTCTTTCGAGCCATTCAGCAATCCGTAGAACAGCGCCACCACCAGCAGAATCATCGTGACTTCGAGCGCAATCGCGCTCATCGCGATGAACGACCGCGTCGGCCGATGCACCAGGTTGGCGACCACCATCTTGTTCATCATAGGAAGGCCGTCAGCACCTGGCACTCAGCATAGCGGAGGTCGATTCTAAATCACGAGCCGCCACAACGCCCCGAGCGGGCTGAATGCCAAGTGCTGAATGCTAATTACTGTTCTTCAGCGGCAGGGCCAAGCTCGACTGCGGCCGGTCCAGGTGGACGACCTCCGCCCCCGCCGGTTGTTCCAGCGTGAATTGATCATCCGTCAGCAGCTGATTCATATCCACTTTCAGCATGTTCATGGTGAAGTCGTACTCTTCTTGCGGACGAGAAATTTGGATGCGCGACGGAAAACTGACGCCATTGTAATCTTTGTACTCGGCGTAGCGGGCATCGGTGACTACCTTGCCATCCTCGTTGTAAATGTACTGCCGGTGCGGCTTCAGATCGGTACGGCCAAAAATGATCTTGCGCGCCAGCCTCCAGCCCTGGTCGTATTTCTGAATCACCGTCAACTCGTAGTCGTCCCGCAGGATGCGGCGACCCTTCTCGTCATGAAGAATCTCGTAGCCGTTCTCCAGCACCGCGATCTCATTCTCCGGATCGATGTGATGGATCAGCAGCGCGTCATAAATATTCTGCGGGCGGATGTTCTCCATCGGCTGGTCGGTATTGGGTGTCGCAACCCCATTCTTGCCGATGACGAAGCGGTTCTTGGAGGGAACCCAGAGCTTGAAGTCCTGACCGTCGCTGACCATATCGAATGCCGTGGTGCGCACAATCGGCATCAACCCGATCATATGCAGCGCGCCCGGCTTGCGCGCCAGAACATAGCCCCGGATTTCCTTGTAGTCAGTGACGTGCCCCTTCTTAATGCCGCCGACGGAACTGTCTATGTCCACCGTCGCCTTCAGGGACTGGATGGTCTCGGCCTGCTGATTAATGCGGTCAATCAGCCCCTGCTGCGTGGACGTCATGAGCGGGGTTTTTGAGTACTGATCTTCGACTGGACGCGTGTGGAACAAGCAGCCAGAGGTCGACAGCACAGCAAGAAACAAGGCTAGGGTCAAAAAGGGCCGGCTACGTCTCATCAAGATATTATGATGTCCTCAATATCATTTGAGTATACCTTGCCCGAAAGGGTTCAAAAGCACTGCAGGACGCTTTTTGAGGCGTCTACCTCGCTAACCGACGCCTCTTGAGCTTTCCGCAAATATCATGGACGGCATCAGTTACCGAATCTACTGTCAATTATGACTATGACTAGGTAGTGGGCTACTTTGAATTCTATTTCCAATAATGCTCGAAAATAACAGCCAGAAAAACCAACACGGGAAAGATTACAAAGCAGACCCCAATGAATCGTGCTACCGCGAGCGCGTTTGGGTCGTTCTCTCTAATCCCCAAAGTGGGGCGGGCAGCCTTTAGCCAGACTAGATACTGCTGAGGGTTGATGGCCATCAACAGACCAAGCAAGCCAAAAAAGGCCATCACGATCAGGAATACGGGGTCGGTCATTTACGCCGCTCTTTCCGCCCTCCGCTGCTCATATGACTCCCAGAGGGCAACCAAATCCTCTACGCTCCACAGGCGATCTGTAACGCCAGCGGCCATCGCTGGGGACGTGCGAAGCGTGCGGTGAATCTTGATGAAATTGTACGCGAAGTAGTTTAAGGCTGTGGCAGCCGCGTGATTCTCTAGCTTGCGCGAGAATCCATTCGACAAGCGAGTGTAGCGCCTCATCGTCCCGCGAACGGTCCAGTTCTGGCGCTCCAGGAACGATGTAGAGACGTGCTTAGGATCAGGCCGCCCGCTCACTTCTTTCATCTCGCATCCGATGCACTTCGCGGGAGAATATCGGGTATCGGGGTCGCCCGAAGCCCTATAAATCTTGTGTAGCTGCGCGAAATCCGCCTGTCCGCCGAAGGCATCTTCGACCACATTCAGGTACGTGCGGAGTTGATCGGTCGTGATTTGCACGCGACCCTTTACGCGCTTGGCGATGTCCTCTACGAAGTCTTTCGCGGTCACTAAATCACGCTGCCCGAGTCGCCACGAAGGGACTAGTTTGCTACCGGCGTCGATACAGACCCAGAGCCAAACGTCGCCAGCATCGGGGCATTTGCGGGCTATTTCTTCGGTCCGATTTTTGTCCTTGCAATATATCCAACTCCACATTTCGTCCAATTGGAAGCGTTTCGATTGCAGGTTGCGAAAGGCTCGGTCCTGAAAGTCAGCGCAGACATCGCCGATTTCCACAAGAAGTCGCATGACGGTTTTCTTGCACACGCCCGTCATGCGTACAGTACTTCGGATGGAACATCCTTCAATTAAACAACTTACAACGCGGCAGCGATCTTCAGAAGTAAGCCGATTCATGAATCTATTACGCTTAAACGGAACTAGCATGTCAAGACATAAATAATGTTTATAATCATATACTTATAGTAGTATTTTGTTACTTATATCATTTAATACGTTAGTATCACTTAAGTTGTTTGAATCAAATATGGCCTCATGTATGAGTCTAAACGCATCCAACACGAGGATTGTATTAACAGGAGGAAAGTTTTATTCCCAGAGAGGAGCATCTACTATGGCCGCAACGATAACACCAAACGCCTCTTCTCCCCCGAACCTTGCAATTTCGGACAAAGATCAACGCGAGATTCAAGACCTTTACCTCAAAATTCGCACGTCTGACGCGAAGCTGGTTGGACCGGACGGTAAGGCCCAACTCCTGCCTCCGTCACTCTACTCTTTCCTGTGCACATTGTTGGGCGATCTGAAGGATGGATACTCGGTGACCATCCTTCAACCCAATGTTTCATTGACTACTCTGGAAGCGGCAAAATTGCTCGGTGTTTCGCGGACGCATTTTGTCAATGTCCTGAAAGGTGGAGGACTGCCATTTCACATGGTTGGAACACACAGGCGCGTATTGGCTCGTGACGTTTTTACGTACAAAGCCAAGCGCGATATTGGGAGGCGTAAAGCTCTAGACGATTTGGCCGCCGCTGAGGAAAAAGACGGCCTTTACGACAGAATGCCAGATGATCCTAAACCAAAATAACGAGTACGCGGCGCTACTTGACGCTTGCGTGCTCGTCCCAATGCCGCTATGTGACACTCTGTTGCGATTAGCGGAGCATCCAGCGTTCTACCGACCTCTTTGGAGTGAATCCATACTCCAGGAGGTCGGTGACGCCATGGAGGCTAAATTGGGATACAGCGCAGAACAAAGAGCGCGGCGCTTAAATGTAATGCGAACAGAATTTCCCGAAGCGATGGTTACGATCCCGGCTCGGCTGGACAGTTTCAATTGCCCAGACGAGAAAGACAGACATGTCTTGGCCGCTGCTGTGAGAGGTCAGGCAAACGCCATAATTACAAGCAACACGAAGCATTTCCCGACCGAATGTGTAGAGGAATACGGCCTACTTTGCCAGTCGCCTGATAAATTCTTAGAGGATCAATTTCATCTTGACCCGCCAATGCTCATTGAAAAACTGGATCAGCAGGCGGCTGCACGCAATCGAAGAAGATTGGATTTGGTGGACCGATTGGCGGTGAGCTGTCCGGGGTTCGCTAAAATCGTCCGCGAGTACTCGAGTTAGCTATTCATGCTTACTTCGCCAACGAACCTTAGCGGCGTTCGTGGCGATTTCCTTTCGTTGCTCAGGGGTTAACGTATCCATTCGTCTTTTCCCGCCGATCTTGCCACCTTTTCGTCCCAATGCAGCCATTACGCGCGATATTTCGGACGATGACGGTTCTGCGGTACTGGCGGTTGAACGTTGAACGAGGTCATAGGCCACTTCATTGACATCAGGCCAGCGTTGTTGCTTTTTCCGCTTTGGCATTCCTTAATTATGCCACGCCGCCGTCTCGTCTCAAAATGACAGTAGCCCACTACCTATGACTAAAGTCCGCGGCACGATCGTCAGGGTCCCACCCGCCACAGCATCGTCTAAACTGGGTTGACTGTGCGCAAGATCGTCTGGCTCATTCTGATTGCGGCGCTCGGAACCGCCGGATGGTTCGCCTGGGCCGCGCTAACGCCCATCGAGCCCTCCCAGCGGACCTTCGTCATGCTGCATCCCGGATATTCCACCCGCCGCATCGCCTCCGAACTCAAGGGCGCCGGCCTCATCCGCAGCGAACAGGCCTTCGTGCTCTGGCATTACCTGCACCCCAAGCGCTCGCTCAAGGCTGGGGAATATCTCTTCGACAAGCCGGCCAGCATGCTCGACATTCAAAAGCGCCTGCAACGCGGCGACGTCTACTTCCGCACCGTGGTGGTGCCCGAGGGCTTCACCATGTTCGACATCGCCCGCGCGGTCGAAGCCGCCGGCCTCGGCCCCGCCGAAGATTTCCTGAAGGAAGCGCAGTCCGACACCGCGCTGATCGCCGACCTCGATCCCGGAGCTCAGTCTCTGGAGGGCTATCTTTTCCCGGACACCTACGACTTCTCCCGCCTGATGACGATGCACGACATGGCCGCGACGATGGTCAGGCGGTTCCGCGAGGTCACGCATGAGATCGGATTGATTTCGACTTCAGCCCAGCCCTTGGAGCTCACCGTCACCATGGCTTCGATCGTGGAAAAAGAGACCGCGGTTGCCGAAGAGCGCCCGCTGGTGGCCAGCGTCTACTACAACCGCCTAGCCCAAAATGTCGCGCTCGACGCCGACCCCAGCATCATCTACGCAGAACTTCTAGCCGGCACCTACACCGGCAAACTGCATCATGAGGACATGCAGTTCATCTCCCCCTACAACACCTACCGCCACGCCGGCCTGCCGCCGGGCCCCATCGCCAATCCTGGACGAAGCGCTCTCGAGGCGGCCATGCACCCAGCGCAGAGCGACTACTTGTACTTCGTGGCCGACGCCCAGGGCCACCACCGCTTCGCCCGCACCATCGAAGAGCACGACAAGAATGTAGCGGCGTACAGAAAAGCCATGCTGCGACGGTAATCCGATTCCTACCGGGGGCGTTCGGGAAACCGCCGCCCTGGAACAGCGCCGTAGTACAATCCCCACCTTAGATCGGCAGGTCAACTCAATCCTGCAATTGTGGAGGCCATTTGCCAGCCGCGCCGGCCGTTCCTTCACCTCATGCACCTCATGCAACCCTCGCTGCACCCGCGCGAGCCCCCGGTTCTTCCGGCTTTTCCACTCGCCTCATGTCGCTCGATCTATTCCGCGGCATCACCATTGCCGCGATGATCCTGGTCAATAATCCCGGAAACGATCATCCTTACTGGCCGCTGGAACATGCCGAATGGAATGGCTGGACCCCTACCGATCTTGTCTTCCCGTTCTTTCTCTTCATCGTCGGGGTCTCGCTGGTCTTCTCTTTCGAGTCCCGGCTTGACCGCGGTGATTCGCGGGGCAGGCTCCTGCTCCATGCGTTTCGCCGCGCAGTCATCATCTTCGCCATCGGTCTGGCCATGAACTACAGCGCGGTTCTGGTGTTTCCGTCATCACATTCCGGGGTTCGCATCCCCGGAGTTCTGCAACGGATCGGAGTCTGCTATCTCGCAGCGTCTTTGCTGTTTCTTTATGTACGCCCTCGAACCCGGGCTGTCATCGTTGCCGCGCTGCTCATTGGCTACTGGGCGCTGATGCGCTTTGTCCCCGTACCCGGCTTCGGAGTTCCCGGCCGGGACATCCCGTTCCTCCACCCGGACGCGAATCTCGCGGCTTATCTGGATCGCCGCTTCCTGACAACCCTCTGGGAAAAGACTCGCGACCCTGAGGGATTGCTGAGCACGCTACCAGCAATCGCGACAGCGCTTCTTGGAGTTTTTACGGGCGAATGGCTGCGCTCAAAAAGCAGTCCGCGAGATAAGGCTCTCGCTATGCTGTTCTGCGGAGTTGGTACTTTAATTCTTGGTAGGATCTGGGGAATCTGGTTCCCCATCAACAAGAAACTCTGGACCAGTTCCTATGTGCTTTTCACCGCCGGACTTGCACTGGTTTGCCTGGTCGCATGCTATTGGGCAGCCGACATTAAGCACTGGCAGGAAGGCCGGATCTACCGAGTCTTGACCAAGCCGTTTATCATTTTCGGCCGGAATGCGATCGCCGCCTACATCGCCGCATGGCTCTTCGCCGTGCTGCCCTACTTTTTGACGTTGCAGGTCAACGGGCAAAAACGGCACGCGGCCGAGTACATCTTCGAGCACGTCTTTGCTCCACTCGGAAGCCCGAGTTTTGCATCGCTGCTATTTTCCCTGGCTTTCGTCCTGCTATGCCTGCTCCCGATCTGGCTGATGGACCGCAAGCGAATATTCTTGAAGATCTAGAACGAAGACCTGACATTCGCCAGAATCTACCGAGCCGCCCGCCCCTCCATCCATCCCTGCAGAATCAGCACCGCCGCCATGCGGTCCACAGCCTTGCCCCTCTTCTCAATCGACAGATCGGTCTCACGCAACAACCGGTTGGCTTCGGCGGAAGTAAGCCGCTCGTCCCAGAGATGTACCGGCAGCCTGAATCGCTTGCGCAGTTCCTCGGCAAAGACCTGCATCTTGTCAGACTGAATCCCTTCCGCACCGCTCATCCGCAGGGGCAGCCCGACCACGATCTGCCTGACGTCGTACTCCTGAATCACCCGTTGCAGATGTTCGAAGTCGTGCCGCTTGGTTCTGCGCTGCAGGGTTTCGAGCCCCTGGGCGGTGATCCCAAGGGGGTCTGACACCGCTACGCCGATTCTGCGGGAGCCCACGTCGAGACCAAGAATCCGGCCGACCGGGAGCTCGTGGGCAGGACCGTTCTGGGAACGGCCGGGCCCTCGCTCGCCTGAGTCGGGCTCATTCAAATCCGAATATGGTTCTCGGGAACCTGATTCGCGCGAAAACGGGCCTTTGGGGTCAATGCCCACAACCCGATTATATGCGCTGAATCAGCGATTCCAGCTCTTTGCCCACCGCGGCGCCAGTGCGCAGGCTGCTTCGGGCAGGGCTGATATCCGACATAAAAACATGTATTTAAATAACTTAACCGTGCGCTGCGAGGCAGACTCCAGCCCCCAGGGCCGCCTTGCTTTCGACCCGTGCGGGGAGTAACATAGAAGTTAGGTCTAACTGAAGCTTCTTCCCCGCGAGCTTTTTGCCTTCCTGAGCGTGTAAACATGAGCGGTATGGACTTGAATTTCCACATCGGCGACAAGGTCGTCTATCCCAATCACGGGGTTGGGGTTATCGAACAGATCAGCAGCCGCTCGGTAGGCCCGACGGTCGAGAAGTTTTACCTTTTGCACATCAAAGCCAGCAGCCTTAAAGTGATGGTGCCCTGCCAAAACGCGGGCAGCGTCGGCCTGCGGCGCGTGGTGCGCAACGGCGAAATCCAGAAAGTTCTGGACGCGCTTTCCGTCGGCGAAAACGGCAGCAACGGCGATTGGAAAGACCGCTTCAAAGAGAATTCTGAACGCATGCGCACCGGTTCGCTCCTGGAGGTGGCCGGAGTCCTGAAGAGCCTGATCACCTTGCACCAGGCTAAGCCGCTTTCCTTCCGCGAAAAGAAGATGTTGGAACGCGCTCGCTACCTCCTGGTGAGCGAGTTGGCCATGGCCCGCAACTGTGAAGAGTCGAAGGTGGAGGAGATCCTGACCACAGCTCTGGCCAAATGCAAACTGCGCTTCCCCGAAGCCTCCGAATTCCAGGCCTAGCAGCGCGATCTCTGGGACCGCGACTTCCTTACTTCGACACCTCGTAGTCCCGGCAGGCTTCTCGACACGTGGCACGGAGTTATAATCCCAAAGGCAACTGGTTCATGGCTGTGGGTGTAATGAGTGGGTGTAATGAATGACCGACGCAATCAAACGAAAACTGCAGGACGAAATCGACGCGCTCGAACACGAGCTGATTCACGAGCTTCCCAAAGAAATTAAGAAGGCCGCCGCCCTCGGCGACCTCAGCGAGAACGCGGAATACCACATGGCGAAACAGCGCCAGGAATTCGTCAAGGCGCGCGTCCGCCAGATCGGCAAGCGCCTCGCTGACCTGTCGATGGTCAACATGAATAACATCCCCCACGACAGAGTCGGCCTCGGTTCGACCGTCAAGGTTTTCGACAATACCAAGAACGAAGAAATGCAATACAAGCTGGTGACGAGTGAGGAATCCGACGTAGCCACCGGAAAGATTTCCACTACCTCACCCATCGGCCGTTGTTTGCTGAACAAGAAAGTCGGCGACACCGTAATCGTGGACAGTCCCAAGGGCAAGCGCGAGCTCGAAATCCTCAGCCTGAGCACCATCCACGACGAAATCGCCGACGAACCGAAAGAGGCAGGCGCGTAATGGCACGGTCGTCCGGAATAAGCTGGACCAGCGCCTTCGGCCGCGCCTGCGGAGTCCTGCTCGATACCATCGTCCGCTGGCTGGCGCTCTCCCGCATCAATCCCAACGTTCTCACCTTCATGGGACTGGTGGTCAACACCTGGGCCGCCATTCTCTTCGGATCGGCCAATGCCAGCAACCAGAAGCGCATGTTCTTCTACGCCGGCCTGGTCATCATCTTCTCCGGCTTCTTCGATCTGGTGGACGGCCAGGTCGCCCGCGCCACCAACCGCGTGACCCGCTTCGGGGCTTTCTTCGATTCTGTGGTCGACCGCTATAGTGATGCCAGCCAATTCCTCGGCCTGCTAGTCTTCTACGCCCGCGGCGGACGTTTCTTCTACGTCGTGCTCGCCGCCTTCGTCATGGTCAGCGCCATCATGGTCAGCTACACCCGAGCCCGCGCCGAATGCATGATCCCCTCCTGCCGCGTCGGCTTCATGGAGCGCCCCGAACGCCTGGTCTTGGTAATCCTGGGAGCTTTGTTCAACCGCATGGCCCCGGTATTGTGGGTGATCGCGGTGCTCAGCACAATCACAGTAATCCACCGCATGCGTTACACCTGGACCCGAACGCAAGACCCGCCGATGCCCGCGAAAGCGGGGCAGGCCGCATAAACTCTCAAGAAAGAAAATGTCATCCCGAGCGAAGTGATCGAACGCGCGAAGCGAGCTCAATCACGAAGTCGAGGGACCTGATGTGTTTTTCAGTCAGCCATTCCCGAATCGACACAGCATCCTAAATTACTCGCCGCTCTCCCGCGATTCGATCCGCAGCCCGCTTAGAATTCATTCTGCAGACAGCGTTTAGAGGGTGATGCCAGCGGGTACTGGACGCCGCCTGCGAAGCGGTCGAGTGGCTTATCAGCCATTAGGGTTCGACTCCCTCACCCTCTGTGGTCACTCGACAAAATGAAATGCTCTTGACTTCGCCGCCCCTGGAGTTATCCTGAAGGTGCTTCGCAGGCGCCGTTCAGTATCATCTAAGCCCCGGCTGATAACCGGGGCTTTATATTTCCGGACAAAGATTCCTGTGGGGCGGACACTCCTGTCCGCCAAACGGCCGAGACCAGACGCACGGCCCTGATTCGCCGCCATCCAACTCAGAAGCTCTTCGGCCACTTGCGGGCGCCATGCAACACGGCGAGAACCTGAATAGATTCGCCTTTCAACCTGTAGGCCAGGACAAAGGGCGTCCCGGTCACCACCAGTTCACGGCTTCGATCAACCCGACCGGGGCGACCCATCTGGGGAAACCGCTCAAGCCTCTCCACGGCCGAGATAATCCGGTTGATCGCGTCCCAGGCAGCCCTCGGGTTTTCGGCCTCCAGATACTCTCGCGCCGCTTGCAAATCTTCCAGGGCGCCGTCCGTCCAGCGCAGCTTCACCGCCGCCGCCAGCCCGCCACCATCTTTTTGACTTTGTCGTGGTCGACCAACCTGCCGGCATCCGCCTGGCGAATGCCTCTCTCAATCTGTTCGATATGCCAGCGCTGCACTTCCAGATAGGCACTCACCGCCTCGTTCAGCAGATAAGTGCGGTCGCGGTCCAGCGCCTCAGAGAGCGCGTCCAGGGCCTCAACTTTATCTTCATCCAGCCGAAAGCTGATGGTTTGCTTGTTCGCGATAGTATGGCTCGCCATATTATGAAATATTACAGCGTAAGCTCTTGCACTTCAAGGCCAAAGACGATGGTAGTGTCCCGATTGCGGCTATTATGAGGAGTGCCGGGAGGGTAAATGACTTCAAAGCCAGATTATGTTGAGGTTGGCAGGAAAGCGCATGAACTTTCACGTAGTCATGGCTGGAATGCCTATAAATATGCAGCTAAATTGGCGGCAGACGCCCTTGCGGAAGGAAAGGTTGAGGAAAGCGAGCTTTGGAAATCCGTAGAAGCTAGTCTAACGCCTCGTGAAAAATCAAATTAGGACACTGCCAAGACGATGCTCTCAACCCGTTCCTGCTATCCTATCCGGTCGCATCCTGACTTCTGCATTGATCTCAAGCAGGCCGCTTCTTAAGGACACCTCTTGCCGACTGATCCCGTTCTCGTTATCCACGGCGGCGCGTGGGCCATGCCCGATGACATGGTCGACGCCCACCTCAAAGGCGTGAACAACGCGCTGGCCGCGGGATGGCGCGTGCTCCAGCGCGGCGGCACGGCGCTCGATGCCGTCGAAGAAGCCGTCGTCATCATGGAAGACGACGAGACCTTCGACGCCGGCCGCGGCAGCTTTCTGAATCGCGACGGAAAGGTCCAGCTCGACGCCCTCATCATGGACGGCGCCACGCTCCGCGCCGGCGGCGTCGGCTGTGTCGAGCACCTGCGCAATCCGGTGCGCGCCGCTCGCAAGATTCTCAGCGAGAGCCCGCACGTTTATTTTGTAGCAGAGGGTGCCGAGCGCTTCGCCGCCGAACACGGCATCGCGCTCTGCAACAACGAAGACCTGATCATTCCCCGAGAGGTAGAGCGCCTGCGCAAATATCAGGCCGCGCAAGCTGATTCGAAGCGAGCCGGTTCGCAACCAGACGGCAACGACCTATTCGCACCCGCCACACACGATCCAACCATTTCGCACGACACCGTAGGCGCCGTCGCCCTCGACCGCCACGGCAACATCGCCGCCGCCACTTCCACCGGAGGCACGCTGAACAAGGCTCCCGGACGCCTCGGCGATTCCTCGCTGATCGGCTGCGGCTGCTACGCGAACAACGAGAGCGCCGCCGTCTCCACCACCGGATGGGGCGAGCCCATCATGAAGCTGGTGCTCGCCAAGTGGACCGCCGACCGCATCCAGGCCGGCAACTTGCCCGAGTGGTCCGCGCAGGAAGCCATGAACTATCTGCAGCAGCGCCTCAACGGCCACGGCGGCATCATCGTACTCAACCCCGAAGGCCACATCGGCATCGCCCACAACACCCCGCGCATGGCCTGGGCGTATAAGACGGTGAAGAAGCAGGAAGCGGGAGTGGAACGGAGTAATCCCTGAGGTCTCTGCACTTAGCCCGGCCGATGAACCGAAACAAGCAACGGGATTCCGAGCGCACCCTTGTGCGTTTCCACAATCGCAGGGTCTCCCGGCTTAGCCTCCGAGTACCAACTCTCTGAAACCGTGAGCTTTTCGTGCGCCCGGCCTCGCCATGATGTAAGTTCAAGGTAGTAAAATGCGTCTCCT
>JBEKRY010000038.1:0-27453 GCA_049517555.1 Candidatus Sulfotelmatobacter sp.
ACTGACCCGAAAAATGACCCGGAGAACGACCCAAGGTATGTTGCGCAGGTTGTCTCGCAAATCATCTCGCACTATCGCATTCACGAGAAGCTGGGTGCGGGCGGCATGGGTGTGGTCTATAAGGCCGAGGACATTCGCCTTGGCCGTCTGGTTGCTCTGAAGTTTCTGCCCGACGGTTCGGTGCGCGATCCGCGCGCGCTGGAGCGCTTCAAGCGCGAAGCCCGCACGGCTTCTGCGCTCGATCATCCCAACATCTGCACCATCTACGAAATTGATGACGATCAGGGCCGGCCTTTCATCGCCATGCAGCTGCTTGAGGGGCAGACGCTGCGCGATCGCATCGGCGAGCATCCGGTCCCGCTGGGCATGCTCCTCGATTGGGCATTGCAGATCACCGATGCATTGCAGGCCGCGCATGCTAAGGGCATCATGCACCGCGACATCAAGCCCGCGAATGTTTTCATCACTGCCGAGCGCGGGCAGGCGAAGATTCTCGATTTCGGCCTGGCCAAGTTGACGTCGGTCGATCTGATGGGTTCGGGCGAGGCAACTTTATCGGCGACTGGGCCGCTCACCCACACCGGCGCGGCGGCCACGGGCAGGCAAGCGTTCTCCGGGCCTACGTGGGCGGTGACGGTTTATGCGATTCTAGGCCAGGCTCCGATGTCGCTGAACGAGTCGATGCCGGGGCTGCCGCAGCGCCTACAGGAAATCATCGACAAATGCCTGATCAAGAATCGCGACCTGCGCTACCAGAGCGCGGCCGAAATTCACCACGACCTGCTGAAGCTGAAAAAAGACTTCGAGGCAGGCAAGTCGCTGAAGTCGGTGCGAGTGGCGACCACGTGGTCACCAAGAAGAAAGTTGCGACTGGCGATGGCGGTTGCCGCTGTGCTTGTGTTGGCGGCCGCGATCGTGTGGGGACCCCGCATTCTGCGCCGTTGGGCAACTTCGGTCGTAGGACCGGCAGCGCAGTCCGCTTCCGGCGTGCCGGAGCACGTCGTGCCGGTACGAAAGAGCATCGCCGTGCTGCCGTTCGCGACGGTTGCGGGCGACGCCGCACAAGATCAGAAAATGACAGCCTTCGGCAAAGGTCTGCTCGAAGACGTCGCGGCGAAACTTTCGCAGTTGAGCGCCACGCATGATCTCGAAGTGGTTCCGGCGCGCGCGCTCGAAGATAAAAAAGTCGCGACCCTGGACGACGCGCAAAGAGAATTCGGCGTCAACCTCGGCTTGACTGTATCGCTGGAGCAGGCGAACGATCTGTTCCGCGCTTCTTATAGCCTGACCGACGCCAAGACCGGCAGGAATCTGGCAGGAGCGCAGATCACGGCTCCCGTGTCGGATCTCTTCACCATTGAAGATCAAATCGCGAACGGTGTGGCCGCGGCGCTGCAGATTTCTCTGCGCAGCGAAGAGAAGCAGGCTTTAGGTGCGCACTCCACCAGCCAGCCCGAGGCTTACCAGTATTTCGTGCAAGGCCGCGGCTATTTGCAGGACTCGGGCAAGCCGGAGAACTTGACCAGTGCGGAGATCGTTTTCAAGCAGGCGCTGAAGATCGATCCGAATTTCGGCGCCGCCGAAGCCGGACTGGGCCAGACCTACTGGCTGAAGTATCGACTCACGAAGCAGAAACAGTGGATCGGTTCCGCGCAGGAAGCCTGCACCAAGGCCGTGGATTTAGGCAACGCCGGCGCCGAGGGCCATATGTGTTTGGGCTTGCTGGAAGATGGCACTGGCCAGTACGAGAAAGCCGCTGAACAATTCCAGCAGGCCGTGCAACTCGAACCGGCTAACGACCGCGCCTACACCAGTTTGGCGGGCGCTTACCGGCATCTCAATCAGCCGGACAAGGCGGAGGAAACTTACAAGCGAGCGATCTCTGTGCGCCCACAGTATTGGCGGGGGTATTCCTACCTGGGTGCATTCTATTTTGCGCAAGCGGAATACGAAAAAGCTGCAGCTGAATTTCGCCGCGCAACCGAACTGGCCCCCGACAGCTATGACGCCTTCAACAATCTGGGGGCAGCCTTACTGTATGACGGAAAGGATGACGATGCGGCCAGGGCTTTTGAAAGGTCGATCGCCATTCGTCCCAGCCTGAATGCCTACAACAACATCGCGGTCACGCAGTTCCATTTGCATCGTTTTCAGGATTCGGTTCGCAATTACAGGGAAGCTCTGAAGCTCGACGCCAGCGATTACCAGAAATGGGGCAACCTGGGCGACTCGCAATACTATGGCGGCGATCCCACGTCAGCTAGGGGCTCTTACCGCAAAGCGATCGAGCTGGCGGATCAGCAACTGAAGGTCAATCCGCGCGATGCCGGCGTTCTCGGCGACCTGGCTAGTTACTACTCGATGCTGGGGGACCGGAAACAAGCTGTGAGTTATCTGGATCGTTCGCTGCAACTCGGGCAGGGCGACAAGGAGTTGCTTTTGAACGCTGCCGTGGTGTACAACCAGTTGCACGAAACCGGGCCCGCGCTGGAATGGTTGGAAAAAGCGCTGGCAGCCGGCTATTCGCGGTCGGTGGTTGCCACAGGCGCGCCCTTCGACAACCTCCACGACAATCCCCGTTATCAGGCCCTGATGCAGCAGAAATAGCGGCCCCATCTCAAATCTGGAGGAACCAAGAAATGCCCAACGGAATTAACGTCGCAGACGGAAACCCGCCCACTGGCTACACAATGCCCAGCCCCGGAGAATCTTTCGTGTGGCTCAACTACGACACCACCACAAGCGTGAACATCGGCAATGCCGGAAACTGGTGCACGCCCGCTAGTTGTACAGTCCCCGCAGCCACAGGAGATCCTGTCGTGCCGGGCCAGTATCAAGCAATCGTGATTAAACCGCCCAATACGCTATCCTGCGCATTCTCCGACACGGGATGGGATGCGCCAGGAATGCCGCACGTCGGCCTGAGTCCATTTCAGGCGCAGAAGCAGGAAAAGGAAGTCGCCTGAAGCGGCTTGCGCTGCAGGTTTAAAACGGGGCGGGAGATTCCCGCCCTGTCGTTTTTTCCCGGCAATTTCTGCTGAGAGCGCCATCTTCGGCACCGAAAACCTTCTTTGCTCTCGACGTACCTCGCTCACAATCAGCAGTCTGTTACGGAATCCGGAACTCTCTGATTTTCTTTCCACCTCATGCCTGTGGATTTCTTTTCTTCGGGAATTCATTCCCGCGTCATCTGCGCGTAACCACGCGCCCGCTACCTTGGCCTCTGTAGTTCTCGGTACGTCTGAGGAGGAAAGTCATGTCTTCACCTGGTTTACTGGCGCAAGCCAGACAGCATCTGGCAGTTGGCGCGAGCCTGTTCGCTTTGCTTGCCAACCTGGGAGCGCCGGCCCCGGCCGTCGCTCAGGAACATCCCACCACTGCGATAACTCCGATCCAGCACGTGATCGTGATCATCGGCGAAAACCGAACCTTCGATCACGTCTACGGAACCCTCAAACCGAAGCATGGACAGACCGTTTCCAACCTGCTCTCCAGGGGCATTGTCACGACCAGCGGCACACCTGGAATCAACTATGGGCTCTCGGCGCAGTACAGCGCAGTGGATAACGGGGTCTTCTCCAACGCTCCGGGCGGCAAATTCGCTTACAGCAACATTCCAGCGCCCGAAACTGCTGGAGCTCCTACGGCAGCGAGTGATAGTGATCCGGCGCCTTTTGTGACTTTGTCTTTAGCCGTGCTCGCCGAGCCGGACCTGGCCCCCGCCTACAACAAATACCTGCTCACCGGCGCGACCGGACTGGCGCATGATATTCCGGACACTCGCATTCCCAACGTCAGCACTCTGGGTTCAGGAGTATTTCAACTCACGTCCGCGACCTTGCCTTACGATTCCTATGCGGCCAGTCCGGTCCACCGCTTTTACCAGATGTGGCAGCAAACCGATTGCAGCGCGGCCTATGCGACTTCCAGCAATCCCAGCGGCTGTATGAACGATCTCTTCCCCTGGGTCGAAACCACGATTGGAGCGGGAAGCAACGGCAACCCACCGCCACCACCACCGCTGAACACCGGCGAGGGATCCACGGCGATGGCGTTCTTTAACGTCGCTGCCGGGGACGCTCCCTACTTCCATCAGCTCGCCGAGCAGTACACCATCAGCGACAACTTCCATCAATCGGTGATGGGCGGCACCGGAGCCAATCACATTATGTTCGGTTACGCGGATGCTCTTCCTTACAGCGACGGTAATGGCAATCTCGCGACTCCGCCGATCAATCAGGTGGAAGATCCGGATCCTCAGGCCGGCACCAACAACTACTACGATCAGGATGGCTACTCCGGCGGCAGCTACAGCAATTGCAACGACCTCACGCAGCCCGGCGTACCGGCGGTCGTGAACTACCTGCAGTCGTTGAATCCTCCCATTAATTCCAACTGCGCTCCCAGCGCCTACTACCTGCTCAACAACTACAACCCAGGCTACGTAGGCAATGGAACGCTGGACAGCCAATACACGCAGTTCACGATTCCTCCCACGTCGCAACGGCACATCGGCGATTCATTGACGGCGGCGGGCTTGACGTGGACTTACTTCGGCGAAGGTTGGGATCTCTACGTGACCGACCCCACCGGTGCGGACCCTTACGACCGCTATTGCAGCATCTGCAACCCGTTCCAGTACGCGACCGACATCATGACCGTGCCCTCTCAATCTGAAGCTCACATCCAGGACACCACCTACCTGTATGAGGACCTGGACGACGGAAATTTGCCGGCCGTTTCAATCGTCAAGCCGAGCGGATTCACCGACGGTCATCCCTCTTCCTCGAAGCTCGACCTGTTTGAAGGTTTCGTGAAGAACGTCATCAACAAGCTGCAAGCTAACCCGACTCTGGCGGCGAACACGGCAGTATTCGTCACCTTCGACGAAGGCGGCGGATACTACGACTCCGGCTACATCCAGCCAGTAGACTACTTCGGCGACGGCACGCGCATTCCGCTGGTCATCGTCTCTCCTTACTCGACCGGCGGCGTGATCAACCACAGCTACGCGGACCACGTTTCGATCATCAAGTTCATTGAACGAAACTGGAGCCTCAGACCCATCACGGCCCGCAGCCGGGACAACTTTCCCAACCCTATAACCGCGGCAGACAACGTTTATGTGCCGACCAACAGCCCGGCACTCGACGATCTGTTCGACGCATTCACTTTCCCTTCTGCGAAGAAGTGAAGGCTCGTGGCTGACGCGATAAGGTTGTCGTGATAAGGCTGTCGAAATAAGATCGCGGCGGCCGACGCTAACCGGAACCGGCCGGGGAGATTGATTGCCCTGGCCGGTTTCACCCTGTGTTTCGTCGAGGACGAATGATGAAGGGAGTGACAACAATAATGAAGACCAATCCATGGCCGCATCTCTGTCTGCTTTTTCTGCTGCTGGCATCCATCTTCGCCGGCGGCGAGAACAAGCCCGCGACTCTCACTGGAAAATGGCAATTATCCTGGGAAGCTCGCCTCGGCACCGAGAGCGGCACCATGCAGCTCGAACAAGTCGATTCAACCCTTACCGGAAGCTACCACGGGCATCTGGATGCTCCGCGGATCACGGGCACGGTCGAAGGCAAGAACATCACGCTGAAGCTTCAGTTTCAGCGAGCCCATCCTTTCACCATTATTTTCACGGGAACGATTGATGGCGACAAGATGGCGGGAAAATTCGCGATCCAGGAAGTTCCCGACGGCTACGACTGGCACGGAGAGAACGCCCATCCCAGCAATTATTCATGGACAGCAGTTCGTCAATCCGATCCCGCCCCAGCAGAGGGCAGCGGTGCGAGGGCCGCCAAATCCGAGGCAAAGGTCCAGCAGTAAGTGACCGGCCTTTCTCACGCGGCGTGCCGGCGGCCCCGTTTGACCCTTCTTTTCTCGCGACTGTTAAAATCAGTTGTTAAGATAAAAAAGAGCACTCAACTCTCAGTACTCAGCCGCCTGTTGCGGAGTTCGCCGCGACTTTTGGCATTTTTGGCTGGCTGATTGCCGATGGCTGAGTGCTGACTGCTTTCTATGCCCCACGAATTGCCCAAATCGTATGAGCCGGGCGCGATTGAAACGCGCTGGGCCGACTACTGGATCAAGGAAAAGCTTTTTTCCGTGCCCACGCCGCCGCCGGGTGAAACTCGCCCGGTGTTTACGCTGCTGCTGCCGCCGCCTAACGTTACCGGACGGCTGCACATGGGGCACATGCTCAACCAGACGCAGATGGACATCATCGTGCGCTGGCATCGCATGCGTGGGTTCATCACGCTGTGGCTACCCGGGACCGATCACGCCGGCATTGCTACACAAATGATGGTGGAGCGCGACCTTGCCAAAGAAGGCAAGAAGCGCAGCGACCTGGGCCGCGAGAAATTTATCGAGCGCGTCTGGGAATGGAAGAAACTTTACGGCGGCGCCATTCTCGACCAGATGAAGCGCCTGGGCGCTTCCGTCGACTGGGACCGCGAGTACTTCACCATGGACGAAAATCTTTCGCACGCCGTGCGCGAGGTATTCGTCCGGCTGTATGAAGAAGGGCTGATCTATCGCGGCAAGTACATCGTGAACTGGTGCCCGCGCTGCGAAACCGCCATCTCCGATCTTGAAGTGAAGCACGAAGACGTAACCGGGAAGCTGTGGGAAATTCGCTATCCCGTCGTTGGAAGCGACGAGTTCATTACTGTGGCGACCACGCGTCCCGAGACCATGCTTGGCGATACTGCGATCGCGGTGAACGCGAAGGACGAGCGCTATACGCATCTTCACGGCAAGCACGCTCTGCTGCCGCTGATGAACCGTGAGATTCCCATCATCACTGACGAACTGGCGCAGCCGGAATTTGGCACGGGCGCGGTGAAGGTGACGCCCGCGCACGATCCTAACGATTTTCAGGCGGGGCTGCGCCACAATCTGCCGCAGATCGATGTAATGGACGAGCACGCACACATGAATGCGAACGCCGGCCCTTACGCGGGACTGGATCGTTTCGCGGCGCGCGCGCTCATACTCAAAGATCTGGAGGCGCAGGGATTTCTCGTCGCCGAGAAAGATCATGCTCTGTCGATCGGCAAGTGCGAGCGCTGCGGAACGATCGTCGAGCCGCGACTTTCCGAGCAGTGGTTCATCAAGATCAAACCGCTGGCCGATCGCGCCAAACAGGCCGTCGAGAGCGGCGAGATCACGATCGTTCCCGACAACTATCGCCAGATTTATCTGAACTGGATGAATAACATCTACGACTGGTGCATCTCGCGCCAGTTGTGGTGGGGGCATCGCATTCCAGCCTGGACTTGTGGCAGCTGCAAAGAAATCATCGTCGCCCGCGAAGCCCCAACGACCTGCACAAAATGCGGCGGGGCGAAACTGGAGCAGGTAACGGATGTTCTCGACACCTGGTTTTCATCGGGCCTGTTGCCATTCACAACGCTGGGTTGGCCCGAGAAAACGCGCGACCAGGCGGTGTTCTATCCGACGACGCTTTTGATTACGGCTTACGAAATTCTTTTCTTCTGGGTGGCGCGCATGATCATGTTTGGCTGCCACTTTATGGCGGGCCACCAGCAGGACCCCGCGATCAAGAAGGCCAACGGCTGGGAGGACATGAAAGACGATAGCGTGCCCTTCCGCCACGTCTACATCCACGCGCTGGTGCGCGACGCCGAGCGGCAGAAGATGTCGAAGACCAAGGGGAACGTGATCGATCCGCTGGAGATCATCGAGCGCTTCGGCACCGACGCCACGCGCTTCACGCTGGCAGCCATGGCCGCGCCCGGCACGGATATTGCTTTCAGCGAGAGCCGCACCGACGGCTACCGCGCCTTCGCCAACAAAATCTGGAATGCGGCGCGCTTCATGTTCATGAATGTGGACAGAATCGAGCCCGGCCTGCGGCCCGCAACCGGGTCTCAGACCATGTCCCACGCGACCAGTGGCGATGCCGGTGTTTTAGGGTTTCGAATTGACACGCTCGAAGACCGCTGGATCCTCTCCCGCTTCAACCGGGTTGTATCCGAGGTGAATGATGCCCTCGCGGCCTACCGCTTCCACGAAGCGGCCAACCGCATTTACGATTTTTTCTGGGGAGAGTTTTGCGACTGGTATCTGGAACTGATCAAGCCTCGCCTCAATTTCGATGAGGGCGGCGACAAAACTACGGCGCAGGCAGCCTGTGCCAACCTCGTGAATCTCTTCGACGCTTCATTGCGCCTGCTGCATCCCGTAATGCCATTCATCACGGAAGAAATCTGGCAGGCGATCTACGAAGGCCAGCCTCCGCTCCAGTCGATTGCGCTGGCCGGATATCCGCAGGCCGATGAGAAGCAGTTCGACCTTGGGGCCGAGACCGAGATGGCGATCTTGCAGGACTTGATCGTCAGCGTGCGCAATTTGCGCGCGGAATTGAAAGTCGAGACCAAGGTGAAAGTGCCCATCGAGGTTTTTGTGCAAGAGCCGGCGATCCGTAAGATGATCGAGGAGAATCGTGGCGCGATCGAGCGCCTGGGCCATGTGGAGAAGATTACTTTCGTGGAAGCTTCCCTCGCCAATCGGGCTGGCGCCCGCGGTACCGCACGCTTTGACGTGCACGTGATTTACGAAAGAAAAATCGACATTGCCGCCGAGAGCGAGCGCTTGAAGAAGGAATTAGAAAAGATCGAAAAGGAGCTAGGCAACAATCAGAAACAACTTGGAAACGAGCAGTTTCTGGCAAAGGCCCCCGAGAAAGTAGTGGAAGGCTTGCGCCGTCGGGGCCAGGAACTCATAGTTCTTCAGGAGAAGACGCAGAGCAAGCTGAAAGAATTGAACGGTTGAATATGGGAACCACACACAAATCGCTTGTCATCCCGAGCAACGCGAGGGACCTGGGTGTTTGCCCGTGCCAGCGCCATTGGTCGTATAGGCAGGAACCCAGATCCCTCGCGTTGCTCGGGATGACAAAGTTGCCAAAGGCGGGTGGCTGCACAAGTTTCGCGCTGGCCACTCGCAACTGACGGCTGTCTTTATGGACTGGAATTCAAGACGCCTTACCGCCATTCTGGAGAACGCGCTGCTCGAAGACCGGGCTACGCGCGATGCGACCAGTTACGCCTGCATCGATTCCAACCAGCGCGCGGCGGCGACCATCGTAGCCAAGCAGGATTGCATTCTCGCCGGAATCGGCTGTGTGGCGCGTATTCTCGACGTGTATGCTGCGCTTGACGGCGCCGTCACCGCGCATTATGAAGTCACCACGCATCCAGAAATTTTCGACGGTGTGCGCTTGCGCGCGGGGCAGTCCGTGGCTGTGATCCGCCACAATGCGCGCGTCATTCTTTCCTGCGAGCGCGTCATTCTCAATTTTCTACAGCGCATGAGCGGCATCGCGACCCTGACCCGCAAGTTCGTCGAAGCTGTTTCCGGCACGAAAGCGCGCATTCTCGATACCCGCAAGACTGCGCCCGGCCTGCGCGTGATCGACAAACTTGCCGTGCGCTGCGGCGGCGGGCAAAATCACCGCCTCGATCTCTCCGACGGCGTGCTCATCAAGAACAATCACATCGCGCTGGCGGGCGGCATCGTTCCGGCCCTGGAGCGCGCCGTACGTAACCGCCGCGGTTCGCAGATCATCGAAGTCGAAGTGCGCACGCTCGACGAACTCGACCTCGCGCTCGCCCACGGCGCCGAAGCCATTCTGCTCGACAATATGTCGGTCGACGATGTGCGCCGCGCCGTCGAGCGCTGCTCGCAGTCCGATGCCCGTAAGCTCGCGCAGAGCGCCGCTCAGAACGAAGCCCAACAGGAGAGCCGCGACATCCCCGTGGAGTGCTCCGGCGGCATTCGCCTCGAAAACGTTCGCGCCTACGCTGAAACCGGCGTGGACTTCATCTCCGTCGGCCTTGTCACGCATTCGCCCCAGGCGGTCGATATGAGCATGCGTGTCGTTCCCGCCTGACAGGTTCCTGAACGTCCTTGAACACCGCAGTTCCGGATTTCAGAACAGATGTACTTGTGTGCCTTCGCACCGTGCCGCGTCGGCGCTAGACTACCTCCAACGGAGGTCCTCCCCTTATGTACCCCTTTACCCGTTCCCTCGCAGCCCTGTGCCTCGTCGAATTCGCGTTGACCGTGTTTCTTGCCAGTGCCCCCGAATCAAGATCGCAAATCGCCCCCGCAGCGACTTCTGCTCAATCGTTGGCTCCAGCCGTGCCTGCGAACAATTCTCGATCCACCGACACTCCGGCCACAACAAATATCAATGTGACCATCGATGCAGTCAACAACCGTCACACCATCAGTTCCTATGTTTATGGTGGGGCCTATCCGCAAGACGCGTCCACCATCACTGACAGCGGATTAACCGTTGTCCGCTGGGGCGGCGATGCGACCTCGCGTTACAACTGGCAACTCTTCACCTATAACGCCGCCAACGACTACTTCTTCGAAGATTTCAATTACTCCGAGATCGGCGACGCCGAGTCCACGCAATTCATCACCGACGTGAAGAACGCGGGCAGCCATCCGCTCATGACCATGGTCATGCTGCCCTGGGTCGCCCAAACCGCGGAAAATGGAAGTAACGGCCACTGGAGCTTCTCGGTCGCCAAATACGGCGCGCAATGCGCCGTGGATCCTTACAACACCGATGCCGGTGACGGCCTTGAGACCGATTGCGCCACCACGCTGACCGCGAATCCTAACGACGCCAACGTGCCCATCCTCGATCAACCCGGCACCAGCGATCCTTCGGGCAGCGTTTACCGCAACCAATGGGCTGCTGCGCTGGCCACCGCATTTGGCACTGCGCCTCACTTCTACAACATGGATAACGAGATCGACATTTGGGGCAGCACGCAACGCGACGTTCATCCTTCGCCCACCGCGTATAACGAAATGCGTGACACCTTCGTCACCGAAGCGCGCAACCTTAAAGGGTGGGACCCCGCGGCAATGCGTTTCGGTCCCGTCAGCTGCTGCTGGTGGTTTTACTGGAATGGCGCGAACAGCGCCGATAAGCCCGCGCACGCCGGAGTCGATTTGCTGCCCTGGTGGCTGAACGAAGTTTATTGGGAAGACAAAGTCGCCGGCGTTCGCTCTGTCGACATTTTCGATGTCCACGCCTACCCCGACGGTCCCGACACTTCAACCTGGACGCAGACTCAAAAGCAGGCTCTCACTGCACGCATTTATCGCGATTACTGGGATCCCACGTATGTCAGCGAGTCCAGCTCCATCAATCAGATCTGGGCAACGTTTATCCAGCCCAATAAGACGATTCCGTTTCGCATCCCCCGCATTCGCGCGACCGCCAACATGATTTATCCTGGAACGCCCGTCAGCTTCACTGAGTGGAGCGCCAACTTCGCCGGCGAGTCGGATTTTTCGACTGCCCTCGGAGACGCCGATGCTTACGGTATTCTGGGTCGCGAGCGCGTCTATCTCTCGTCACGATGGGTCGCCCCCGTACCGACGAATCCGAACTACCTCGCACTGAAGTTGTTCACCAACTATGATGGCCAGCATCACGGATTCGCTACAACTTCCGTCTCCGATACAAACAACGGCGATCCCGATCTTTTCAGCAGCTACGCCGCCCTCAGCTCAACGGGCAAGAGTCTGACCGTGCTGGTCCTGAACAAAGATCCGGCAAATACCGTGCAGGCCCAGTTCACGATGAATGGGTTCACGCCGCAGAAGATGACTTCCTACATCTTAGCTTCCACAAATCCCACGCAGATCACCGCGTCTAAAACCATGCCGTGGTCGTCTACCGTCACCGTTGCGCCCTACACCGCAACGCTCCTCGTGATAACCGGCACGACGCAGTTGCCCGGAGCGGAGTGGGACCTGAACCCCGACACAACCATGGTCGCTGCGGGCGGCGCAGTGGTGCTGCAGCCAAAAGTTCTATCCGGATCAGCCACCGTGACCCTGGGAACTCCCACGTTTGACAGCGGCATTACCGTCGTCGTGTCACAGCCCATCCTGAGCAAGGGCAGCGACGGAAAGATCACTGTAACCGCCGGGACGACCCCGGGCTTCTATCACTACAGCGTGCCCAGCACGGATACTGCCGGAGTAACGCAGCAGCAAGGCGGCTACATTCTCGTCGGAAATCCCCCGGCATCGTTCACCAAGACAGGCGACAAGCAGAAGGGCGCGGCGGGCGGCCAGTTGAGCCTTTCTGTCACGCTGAATCCGGGGCAGTCGGGTGGAAGCGCCGCCGGCGGCACGGTTCTGTTTACCACCAGCGCCGGGTCGCTCTCGAGTCGCATCGTCGACACTGACTCGTCGGGGAATGCGGCAGTCGTGCTCACTCTGCCCGCGACTGCGGAAACTGTACACGTCACCGCCGAAGGCCAATATGCGCTGGGACATCCTGTGGCGACGTTCACCGAGACGACTGAGTAAAGACGGATGTTTGTCGTTTCGCCGCGATTCGCGCATAATCACCGCATCCGCAAGACCGGCACAATTCGTAAGCCTTCGCGAGCTAAAGTTCCCGGAGCGCACCAATCGCAGTCCACCGATCTGCGGCTCGGGCGCATCGTATGCCTGCTGATCGACAACGCCACCGTGGTCGTGAGCGGCACGAAGATCGCCGAGGAAATTTCTTCCAGCCGCTCCGAAGTGTGGCGTCTGATCCAGCAATTGCGTGGCCTCGGCGTGGACGTGGCCGGGCATCCGGCAACCGGCTATCAACTGCGCTCGGTTCCCGATCTGCTCTTGCCGGAAATTCTTCGGCCGCTGCTGCGCGGCACCATCTTCGACCAACACCTCCACCACTTCTACAAGATTGGATCGACCAACACAGCCGCCATGACCGCAGCCGCCGAGGGCGCTCCCGAAGGCAGCGTCTTTCTGGCCGAAGAGCAAACCGCGGGCCGTGGCCGCGCCGCAAATAGCTGGCAGTCTCCGCGCTCGACGGGAATCTATTGTTCCGTGATTGTGCGGCCCGTGCTTCCGCCGTCGGAAGTGCTTGTCCTGTCGCTCGCCGCCGGACTCGCCGTGTGTGCTGCCATTCGTCAGGTCGACTCGCGCATCACTCCCGACCTCAAGTGGCCCAATGATGTTCTGATCCTCAATAAGGACGGCGGTCCCAACGGCGGCAAGAAGGTTTGCGGAATTCTGACCGAGATGAATGCCGAGGCTACCCGCGTCCGCTACATCGTGGTGGGAGTTGGCATCAACGTGAATCAGACAAGTTTTCCCCGGGACTTGTCTTTGCCCGCAACCTCGCTGCGGCTGGCGACCGGAAGCGAGTGGTCGCGCGTCGACTTAGTGGCAGCTTTGCTAAAATCACTCGACCGCGAGTATCGCCAGTTGGTCGATGATCCCGAGGCCGCGCGGGAGTCGATTCTGCGGCGTTTTACAGAGAATTCCTCCTGGGTGCAAGGCAAGCGGGTTCGCATCGAAGAGAATACTTCCACCTTCGAAGGAACGACCGAGGGACTCGATCCACGCGGATTTTTGCAAGTGCGTACCACGAAGGGATTACAGATTGTTTTAAGCGGAACCGTGAGGGAGCGGTAAGAAGGCACTGCCATAAGGTTTAGCTAAAAGCCAAGAGCTAAAGCTAAGAGCTACCATGCTTCTCGTCATCGACGTCGGCAACACCAACACGGTCCTCGGAGTCTTCGCCCGCGCTGAGGTGCACCCCGCCGGCGATCACGACGAGACTCCGCGCTACAAGCAGCTTGTGGCCAATTGGCGCGTCGCCACTTCCCGCACCAGCACGGTCGATGAGTACGGAGTGCTCTTCCGCAACCTGTTTTCGATGGCGGGCCTCGAAGCGAAAGGCATGCACGGCATCGTGATCTCCTCCGTCGTTCCGCCGCTCGATCCGGTGCTGCGGCAAGTGTGCGAACGCTATTTCAATTTGCGCCCGCTCTACATTGAACCAGGAATAAAGACTGGCATGCCGGTGCACTACGATAATCCTGCCGAAGTCGGCGCCGATCGCATCGTCAATGCGGTTGCGGCCTTCGAGAAGTACGGTGGTCCGTGCGTGATCGTCGACTTCGGAACGGCCACCACCTTCGACTGCGTGTCGGCGAAGGGCGAATACCTCGGCGGCGTGATCTGCCCCGGCATCGGCATCTCCGCCGACGCACTTTTTGAACGCACCGCGCGCTTGCCGCGCGTCGAGATTCGCAAGCCTGCCCGCGTGATCGGCTCGAACACCGTCGGCAGCCTGCAATCAGGCCTCTACTATGGGTATCTCGGCCTGGTCGACGGCATTCTTGAACTGCTGTTGACGGAGTTGGGCCAGGAAACTCCAGTCATCGCAACCGGAGGCCTCGGCCCCATGATTGGAACGGGATCGAAATACATCAAGCACGTCGATGACTTCCTGACGCTCGAGGGCTTGCGCATCATCTGGGAGCGCAATGCTAATGCTAAAGAGAGAAATGGGGCAGCGCGCAAGGATTCCGGTTCGGCGAAATCCGCGCCGCAAGTCTTATCGAAGCCGGCTCGCCCAAAGTCGGAGCTGAAAGGGAAGGATGGAAGTGGCGCACCGGTTCCGCCGGCTTCGCGTTCTGCCCGCTGACCTGCCTGCCGTGGAAAATCACCTCAACTACTTCAACTACTTTACCGAGATTGAAGATCGCTTCCTGCGCCGTCGCGGCGGTGGCCTGTTGCTCTCCACTCTCGACTGGGCCCTCATCGAAACCTGGAGAGATGCCGGCATTCCGCTCGCGGCTGTGTTGCGCGGTATCGACGAAGCCTTCGATCGCTATGATCAGCGTCCATCAAAAACCAAGAAGGTGAACAGCCTGGCCTACTGCTCGCAACTGGTGCTGGCCACGGCGGAGGACATGAAGGAGGCGGCGGTCGGCGCGGCGGACTCGCAGCCCACGCTCCCAACGAAACCCAGCTCAGGGCAGGGATTCGAGCCTGAGGTCGTCGCGCCCTTCCTGCGTCGCAACGCAGACTTGTTGGACGCCGCGAAGTTGCGAGACGAAGGCGGAGTCCGTGCGCATGCTCTCGATACCGCGAAGACTCTGCGCCATCTTGCGCAGGAAGTCGAAGAGAAACCCGCGGCTCGTCTCGAAGACCTGGAGCGCCGCCTGACCGTGCTCGAGGAAAAACTCTTCGCCGCGCTGCTGGCCTCCACTGCGGATGAGGAGATCGTAATGGTCCGCGCCGAAGCTGACAGCGATTTAGCGCCCTACCGCCGGAAGATGTCGGCAGCGCAGATCGACCAACTGCAGAAACAATACGTGCATAAGCGCCTGCTGGAAAAATATCGCCTTCCGCGGCTCAGTTTGTTTTATATGTGACGAGCCGAAGGCAGGTTTTCGAGAAAAGCTCGACTTCAATGCCACAAGGTTCGCATCGAGGTTCGCATCGAGGTTCGTATCAGGGCACGACTGCAGTCGTGCCGTCGGAATCGCACCAATCCAACCGGCTTTAGCCGCTGAGGGACGCCGTTCATTCCGAGGCAACAAATCGTTTCGACGCACTGATTCTCGGCGGCGGCGCTGCCGGCCTGATGTGCGCCATTGAGGCCGGCAAGCGCGGACGGCGCGTCGCCGTGCTCGAACACGCCGACCGCTTAGGCAAAAAGATTCTCATCTCCGGCGGCGGGCGCTGCAACTTCACCAACCTCCACTGCCAGCCCGAACATTTCCTTTCCGCCAATCCGCATTTTGCCAAGTCAGCGCTGGCCCGCTACACGCCCGCGGATTTCATCGCGCTGGTCGAAAAGCATCGCATTCCGTATCACGAGAAAACCCTTGGGCAATTGTTCTGCGACCGTTCGGCGCGCGACATCGTTGCCATGCTCGAGGAAGAATGCCGTGCTGCCAGCGTCAACATTTTCCTGAATACAAAGATTCAGGAAGTCACGCGGACTCCGTCAGGCGGCGGTCCAACAGACTTCTTAATCCGCGCCGTCAATGCAGAATTTCGCGCCACCGCGCTAGTTGTCGCAACTGGCGGACTGTCCATTCCAAAGATCGGCGCGACTTCCTTTGGCTACGATCTGGCGCGGCAGTTCGGCCTGAAGATTCTCGAACCGCGACCCGGACTCGTCCCTCTGGTGTTCAAGGCGGACGACCGTTCCCATTACTGCGATCTGGCGGGCGTTTCCGCCGACGTGATCGCCTTCTGCGACGGGCACCAGTTCCGGGAAAAAATGCTGATCACCCATCGCGGCCTCAGCGGCCCCGCGATCCTGCAGATTTCGTCCTACTGGAAGCAGCCACAAAATCTGAGCGGTCACGCTCTCAGCATTGACCTCGCTCCGGGTCACGATCTGACTGCAATATTCCGCGATCCCAAAACGCAGCGAACCTTGGCTACGCTGCGATCCGAACTCCGCAAAACCCTGCCGTACCGGTTCGCCGACCGGTGGCTCGAACTGCACCCACCCGCTTCGTGGACGAATAACGCGTTGGCAGATTTCGAACAGCAGACGCATGCGTGGATCGTCACACCAGTGGGAACCGAAGGTTTCGAAAAAGCCGAAGTCACCTGTGGCGGAGTCGACACCGACGAACTTTCGGCTAAGACTACGGAGAGCCGCAAAGTCCCAGGCCTGTTTTTCATCGGCGAAGTCGTCGACGTAACTGGACACCTCGGTGGCTTCAACTTTCAGTGGGCATGGGCATCGGGGGCGGCTGCCGGCAGAGCATTGTAATCCAGTTCGCCTGAAACGAGCGTTCCGCCCACTGAATCAGCAAGTCTAAAGGCGGGATAAAGCGTTGCGGCGAATTCGCATTCCGCCTCGCTCTTCCCGATGCCGTAGAATCAAGTCTTGCTCCTTACAATTGAAAAGCTGATCTACGGCGGCGACGGCCTGGCTCGTCTGCCTGCCGTTCCTGACGCCACTGCTTCTTCCGTAGCGGCGCCTGGCACTGCGGCTCGTGCCATCGACGACGCCCACGGACGCGGCAAGGCTGTGTTCGTCCCTTTCGTTTTGGCCGAGGAAAAAATCGAAGCCTCGCTCACCGAACAAAAGCCTGGCTTCGCGCGCGCTCAGGCGGACGCGATCATCGAACCCTCTCCGCACCGCGTCCATCCTGACTGCCCGCACTTCACCCGCTGCGGCGGGTGCCACTACCAGCAGGCCAGCTACGACCACCAGCTCGAGATCAAGAAAGAAATCCTGCGGGAGAGTCTGCGCCGTCTCGCCAAGCTCGACTTGCCCTTCGACATCGAGGTCCATCCTTCGCCGCCGTGGAACTATCGCAACCGCTCGCGCCTGCAGGTAAGCATCGGGCAGGCATTCTCCGCCGGATATTTCAAACTCGCCTCGCACGAATTACTAGCTGTCGAAGCCTGTCCCATCAGTTCACCGCTGATCAACCGCGGCATCGCGTCGCTGTGGCAGAGCGGACGCGCCCGCAAAGTTCCTGCGGGAGTGCGCGAAGTCGAATTCTTTGCCAACGCCGCCGACACTGAACTATTGATCGAGGTCGGCTGCGCCCGCGAGGCCCGCCGCGCCGCCATCCGCGATTGGGCCGAAGACTGGCGCGCCGCGCTGCCCGAGATTGCCGGAGTCGTCGCCTTCCGCGAACCGAATCCCGGAGACCGTAAGGCAGGTGCACCGGAAATCCTCATCACCATCGGCGCCGCTTCTCTGACATACCAGACCGACCGCGCCTCCTACCGAGTCAGCGCCGGATCGTTCTTTCAAACCAACCGCCATTTGACCGGCGAACTCATCAAGATCGTCGCTGCCGGCCAATCCGGAAAACTGGCCCTCGACCTCTACGCAGGCGTCGGGTTGTTTTCCACAGCCCTGGCCGGTGATTTTCGTCACGTCGTTTCGGTTGAGTCGTCACAGACTTCCTCAGCCGATCTTGCCTACAATCAGCCCTCCAATGGAGAAACGGTCCAGGCCACAACCGAGCAGTACCTGGCCCGCCGGGAGAATCCTGGGCGACCCGGGACGGGGGCGGCTATTCCCAATAAGCCCGACCTCGTGGTCGTGGACCCGCCCCGCAGTGGCCTGGGAGAAGGCGTTGCGCGCTCGCTGGCAAATCTGGGTGCGCCCCGAATTACTTATGTGTCGTGCGATCCGGCAACGCTGGCGCGCGACCTCGTCCCCCTGCTGGCCTCCGGCTATCGCGTCGAGCAAGTGCACATGGTGGATTTGTTTCCGCAGACTTTCCACCTGGAAAGCGTCGTGCACCTGGTGCGTTGAGACGGGCAAGATTTATGTGGGGACCGCCGCCCAAGCCTGCCCTGAGCTTGTCGAAGGAGGCCGTCCGCTGGGCGCGGCCCGGCGTGCTGTATGAGTTCGCCACCCACTCCGCTCGCTGCCGCCCGCGCCTTCACCTTTAAAGCCTCTCGCCAGCCCATGCTGTGGGCCGCCGCCGCATACTCTGCTGGCATTGTCGCCGGAGTCTACCAATGGCGCCCCGCCCTTTGGTGGATAGTCGCTGGAGCCGCATTCATCGCTGCCGCCGCGTATTTCACCCTGCGTCGCCCCACTCTGGGTTGGGCGATCGCCCTTGCGGCGCTCTTTCTTGCAGGCGCGCTTCACATTCAACTCCGCGGAGCTTCCCCGCGCCTCGACACCGGCATTCAACCCTACGCCGACGGCCAGAAACTCCAGATCACTGCCCATGTCACACGTGACGGACATCTTCAGCTGGGCGGCTTCAACGAAATAAAACAGACGATAGATGTTGAAACGGAAAGCATCGAAACAGAAAGCGCCGCAACCGACAGCATTGAAGCAGAAGACGCTTCCAACCAACGAGTCGAGCCTGCTGCCAACCACAGCCAAGCCTTTCAGTCCGGCATCCGCCTGAGCATTTATAGCCCGCGTCCAAACGATTCTGCTCCCGAAGAATTGGCCGAGACAATCCCGACCGGCGCCAGCGCCCTCATGCCTGTATTCCACTATGGCGAGCGCATTCGCTTCTCGGCCAAGCTCAAGGTGCCGCGCAATTTCCGTAATCCCGGCGCATTCGACTATCAGGGCTATCTCGCGGATCGCGGCATCGCCGCGCTCGGCTCGGCCAAAATAGAAAATGTCGAGCGACTCCCCGGCTTCGCCGGCAGCCGGATCGCCGCCTGGCGCAGCCGCCTGCATCGCGGCGTGGTCGCCAAGGTGCACGAACTCTGGCCGCCGCGCGAGGCCGCCCTGATTGACGCCATGGTCATCGGCGAAGACGCCTTCCTCGATCGCGACACGCGCGCCGATTTCCAGCGCTCCGGCACTTACCACGTCCTGGTCGTCTCGGGAATGAACGTCACGATTCTGGCGTTTGTAGTGTTCTGGACGCTGCGCCGCCTGCGCTTGGGCGACATCCCAGCCACATTGCTGACTGTGACGTTCTGTGTCGCCTACGCGCTGGTCACTGAAGTCGGCGCCCCGGTCTGGCGCGCTACCCTGATGTGCGCCATCTATTTGGGCACGCGACTGCTCTACCGCGATCGCGCCATGCTCAACGCGGTCGGCGCGGCGGCGCTGGGACTTCTCGTCTTCGACCCGCGCCAGCTCTTCACCGCCAGCTTTCAGATGACATTTGTCTGCGTGCTCATCGTGGCTGCTATCGCCATACCGATCTTGCAGCGCACCTCTCAACTACACAAACAGGCGCTCGCCCATTGGGACTCCAACGACTACGCCGCCTTCCTGCCTCCACGCGTGGCGCAGTTTCGCGTGGATCTGCAGTTCATCGCCGCGCGCATCACCCTTTTCGTGGGAGAGAAGTGGTCAGGCCGCCTGGTGCGCGGCAGCGCAGCATTCTGCCTGGCCGCGTGGGAATTGATCTTCGTTTCCGCCGTCATGCAGGTGGGGCTTACTCTGCCCATGGTGTATTACTTCCATCGCGCCACCACCATCGGATTACCTTCGAACCTGATCGTCGTTCCGTTAACGCAGTTAATGATGCCCGCCGCAGTCGCGGCGCTGGCCCTGGGTTTCATCTCACCCCCGTGGCTCGGAGTCTGGTTGGCGAAGGCCCCGGTGCTCCTGACCACATTCGCACTCGACAGTATCACCGGCACGGTTCACGGACTCAGTGCGCTTCGACTAGCCGACCTGCGCGTAGCGATGCCGTCCCTAGTCCTGATCACACTGGCCGCGGCGGCGCTCGTCTTGGCCATGTGGACGGCGCGCCGCCGCCCCGCCTTCGCAGTTGCCGGACTTGTGGCCATCCTTGTGGCCTCGCTCGTTCTGACATTCATTTCAGCGAAGCCACGCCTGCATCCCGGAGTCCTGGAAGTAACCTCGATCGACGTAGGCGAGGGCGATTCCACTCTGCTCGTCACACCACAGTGCCGGACCCTGCTGATCGATGCCGGAGGCCCCATCGGCCCCGGCGGCTCGCAGCTCGACTTCGGCGAAGACGTCGTCTCGCCCTATCTTTGGACCCGCGGCATCTCGCGCCTAGACGCCGTGGCCATCACGCACGGCCACTCCGACCACATTGGCGGCATGATCGCCGTGCTGAAGAATTTCCGTCCGAAGGAATTATGGGTAGGTCTGCTGCCGCCGAGCGCGGCTCTGCAGAACGTGATCGCAACCGCGCAGTCGCTCGGCGTGAAAATCGTGCGCCACTGGGAAGGCGATGAATTCTCGATCGGCGGAGCCCAGGTGCAGGTACTGTTCCCGCCGCGCGACTGGCCGGTCGGCACCAAGCCCAAGAATAACGACTCACTGGTGCTGCGTGTCAGCGTGGGAGATTCATCGGTTCTGCTGGAAGGCGATGCAGAAAAGCAGGTGGAACGCCGCGTGGCTGCGCTCCATCATCCCGCTGCGAACTTACTCAAAGTAGGCCACCACGGCAGCGACAACGCCACCACCCCGGAACTCGTCGCCGCCGCCCAGCCCGAGTTCGCAGTCATCTCAGTGGGCTCAGGAAATTCTTTTGGTTTGCCGAAGCTCGAAATTCTCGGCCGCCTGGCCGACGCGGGAGCCCGCGTCTACCGCACCGATCTTGACGGCGCCGTTACCTTCTACTTAGACGGCCACTCCGTCACCCCTTCGCTGGCGGCTCTTCAATAATCGCAATCTCCGCCGTCGAGTCATCGTCGGGCTCCGATTTCACAGAAAAATCCTGGCGCTGCTCCGCGATCAACCGGCCCGCAGCCTCCGCATCCTCTTCGCGCACCAGCAAGATCACTCCACCCAGCCCCGGGAACGCGTCCTGCACCAGAGACGCCGAAGTGAGATCGCTGTCGATCCCCGCCGACTCCAGCAACCCCTTCACCACCAGCGCCTCCGATTCCTGTTCCGACCCAAACACCTTCACCAGCTTCTCGTTAGGATTAGGACGTGGCTGCGTGTCAGCTTCTGTCATGATGTCTCCGATCTGGGCGCGGATAGAGCGCGGTCTGAGCGCGTGTACACAGCGATTTTACTCTTACTCCGCAGATGTGGGGACAGCCGCCGCGGCTTCAGCCGCTGCGGGACTCCTGCCAAGCCTGGGTATGTGCGGGGAACGATCAACATGAAGATGAACCCCAAATCACACCTTTGTGCCGTTGCTTTCTTCCCGGGTTCAGGCAAAATGCTCATAACCCCGGCGCGGGGCGCGGCATCCAACGCTCCAGGAGGACGGGAAACATGAACATCCCTCATCAGGCCGAACCGCAACCAGACTTCTCCGTCGCCGAGCAACAATCCCTCCGCGAGCGCGACGAAGAAGCCCGCAAAATCCGCCGCCTGCAACTGATGATCAGCATGGTCATGTCCGTCATCAGCCAGGACCCCAACCTTACCTTGGAAGAAGCCTCCGAACTGGCCGCCGGCGCCAAACGCGCCGCCCTCGCCATGTTCCCCGACAAAGAACTAGCCTACGACCTCCTCTACAAACCCCGCCTGCAACGCCTGATGAAGGAACGATTCCGGCTGCAATAAACGCTCCCTTCGAAATACTTCTTATGCTTTCATGTTATTTCGAGTCTGATGTACCATCCTGAGTGTCGCGGGCCGGGAAGGCCCCGCGAGTCAAATCCGGGCATATATCTCGAGACCTATCCGGCAACATATTCGGGGACATATTCGGGAATTTCGATATCGCCTGCCACCAAAGACAACAGGAGTAGTTCATGCTGACCTCGGACGTCACTCGTCGCGAATTCGTGAAGATCGCCGCTGGGGCCGGCGCCGCCTTGGCCCTGCCAACTTCAGGGCACACTGCAGTCTCCTCCAAGATGATCGGAATCCAGGTCGGCGCAATTTCATTCGTCGATGAAGGCACCGAGAAAGTTCTCGACACCCTCCAGGAACGTGCCAGCGTGAATACGTTGTTTCTTGCCGTGTTCACCTACGGTCGCGGCATCGCCGGACGGCAGATTCCCGGACAACCGCTGCCCGATCACGGCAAGCAGGAATACGATCTCAATTTTCACGGCGGCAACTTCGCCACGCCTCATCCGCAGTACTACAAGAACACGGTCCTCAAAGACACGCGCGCCCCCGACCACGGCAATCTGGATATCCTCGCCGAAGTGCTGCCGGCCGCCAAGAAGCGTGGCATGAAAGTCATCTGCTGGCTCGAAGATGTCTTCCGCGCCGACCTGCCGAACATCGAGAAAGTTCAGGAGCGCGATCTCTACGGACGGAATGCCGAGACGCTGTGCGTGAATAATCCGGACTACCGGAATTTCCTCACCGGCCTGGTCGAAGACTATGCCCGCTCCTACGACATCGACGGCATCATGTGGGGATCCGAGCGGCAGGGCGCGCTTTGCGACAGCCTCGGAGCCACGCATGACGTACCGCCGGTTGACCCGGGCAACGTAACCTGCTTCTGCGAGTTTTGCCGTGCCAAAGCGAAGCAGCAAGGCATCAACGTAGATCGCGCCCGTGAAGGGTTTCTGGAGTTAGAAAAGTATGTCCGCGCATCGCGCAGCGGCAAGCGCCCCGTGGACGGCTACTATGTTCAATTCTGGCGCTTGCTGTTGCGCTATCCCGAACTCGCCGCGTGGGAAATGCTCTGGACTGACAGCCTCCGCGAGACCTACGCCGCAATCTACAAGACGGTAAAGACCGCCAAGCCGGCCGTGCCCGTGGGATGGCACATCTGGCACAACAATTCCTTCAATCCCATCTACCGTGCCGAGCAGGACCTGCACGAGCTCTCGAACTATTCGGATTTCATTAAGGTCGTCATGTACAACAACTGCGGCGGGGAGCGCATGGCGTTGTACGCCGACAATATCGCCCAGACACTCTATGGAGATCTCTCAAAACCGAGTCTGCTCGAGATGAACTACGCGCAGATGGGGTACGGCCAGCCCAGCAAAGAAGGCAGCTACGATCAGATTCCTCACACTGGGCTCTCGGCGGATTACGTCTCTCGCGAAACCAAGCGCTCTCTGGAGGGCGTCGCAGGCACGAACACTCTGATCTGGCCCGGCATTGATATCGACATCCCGACCGAACCGAAAAACAGTAAGTGCACCCCGCAGAGTGTGAAGGAAGCAGTTCTCGCGGCTTTCCGCGCCGGTGCCCCGGGCGTGATTCTGTCTCGCAAGTATTCCGAGATGCGACTCGCCAACCTTAGCGGCGCTGGGGACGCGATTCGCGAGCTGAAATTAGCTGGGTGACCGGTTTCGATGATGACGGCTCGCTGATGACAGAGCAGCTGCGTCTGCAGTAAGAGCGAAAACGTTACAGCTACTCATCCACCACCGAATTCCGCAACGTCCCCACACCCGCTACAGTGACCTCGACGACATCCCCCGCCACCAGTGGCCCCACGCCCGCCGGCGTCCCCGTAGGAATTAAATCTCCCGGAAACAATGTCATGGCCTGCGCGATATGCCGGATCACCACGTCCAGCGCAAAGAGAAAGTCGCGTGTGTTGCCGTCCTGCTTAATCTGCCCATTCACTCGCGTCTGCACACCCACGCCAGCCCATGGATCAATCTCATCCGTCACCACCGGCCCCACCGGACAAAACGTATCGAACCCCTTCGCCCGCGACCACTGCCCATCTTTATTCTGCAGATCGCGCGCGGTCACGTCATTCACGCACGTATATCCCAAAATGTATTGTCGGATGTCCGCATCCGCCGCCGGCTGGTAACAAGTCTTCCCAATCACCACGCCCAGTTCGCCCTCGTAATCGACGCGCTCAGAAATCTTGGGCCGCCGCACCACGCCTCCCGGCGCCAGCAGCGCCGACGTGGCCTTCAGAAAAATCAGCGGCTCCGTCGGCACGTCGTGCCCCAGCTCCGCCGCGTGCTCGCGATAATTCCTCCCCACGCAAACAATCTTTGATGGCCGCACCGGAGGCAGCAGGGAAGCCTCCTCCAGGGGAATCGCCTCAATCTTCCGCGTGCGCAGGCTTTCCATGTCCCCGTCAGCTTCTTCGGGAGCGGTGAGCAGCACGCGCACAATCGCGTCCCGCCCGCCCACGGACTCAACCAGCCCGTAGTGGGCCTGGCCATTGAATTGAAATCGACAGTATTTCATAGCAATCTATCTAACCATATCCGCGGAATCGGAGCGCAAAAGGAGAGAAATATTTTCCCGGAGGTTTTGAGATGCGCTTCGTTGGAAAACCTTCGCCCGCACGATGTCGAAGATCTCACGACCCCGACGCCACCGTGGAAGAGCGGCGCTTCAGCGCCGCGTAAGTGGGCTGCGATGACACGGGCTTCAGCCCCCGTGTTACTTACGGCACCGCCTCCCCCGCTTCCTCCGACCGCGCACTCTCATTCCCGCGCACATCCACCGCCGACACCGAATAAGAATAATCCTTCCCCGCCATCACATTCCCATCCCGAAAAGCCGGCATCTTCACCAGCGCCACATTCACCTTCACCGCGGCCGTTCCCGCTTCGCGCCGATACACGTTATATCCGCCAAGATCCACGTCGGCCACGGGCGCCCACACCAAATCGATAAACGCCTTCTGTCCCGGGCCAGAAAACACCGCCTGCAGCCCCGAAGGAACCGCCGGCGGGAACACATCGTCCGCGAACACTTTCACCTCCGGCGTGTCGTCCCCTTCCACCTGCAACTCAGGCGGTTTTTCCCGAGTGATCACCGTCACCGTCTCGGCCCGATACTCGTAAGTTTTTTCCCACTCGATGTTCGAATCGACAAGCGTAAAGCTCTGTTCGCTTCCCGCCGGCACCTCGCCGGCCAGAATCCACTCCTTGCTGGCCTCCCGACGCCGGTAAACCCGATACCGATAGCTCGCTGATTTTGCCGATCCCGCGGCCGGAAGCTCGCCAGCCCAGCTCAACACGACTCCCTGAGCTGTAACCCGCGCCCTGAAATCCCGCGGCGGCGAAAGCGTACGCACCAACGAAACCCGCACCTGATTCGAAAGCCCAGCCCCGCGCCCATCCGCATTGAGCACTTCGACGGCATAGCTAATAGACCTGGAAGGATTGTCGCCCAGCATCGCTGCCGGCAGCGCATCGCTGTACGACGCGGAAACTTTCTGCTTAGGAGATTTCGCCGCCCCTGAGTTCGGCTGCGCAGCCGCTTCCCCCACCGGTACTCCGCACTGCGCCAGGCTCGCGTCCAGTCCCCGGCAGATTCTGGTAACACCCAACCCGCGAACCGTCTTCCGATCCGTCGTAACGCTAGGTGCGGTCCAGGTAAGAATCACGCGATCGCCCTTGCGCACAGCCCGCAGATCGGCAGGCGGCTTGGGCAATTCCAGCGATGGAGGCTGCGGCGGCCCCATCGTAGCGCACGCCGTAAGAATCAACGGCGCACCGAACGCCAGCAGAAGCGTCAACGTGGGGCGTCTCATGGGGAAGAAAACAGGCAGAGAACTCGCTGAATTCCTCTGTGTTCTCCGTGTCCTCTGTGGTTAAGAGATTTTCCTACAGAATGTACCGCGACAAATCCTGATCTTTCACAATATCGGTGAGCATCTTCCGCACATATTCCGCGTCGATCGTCACCTGCTCGCCCTTCTTCTCCGGCGCATCGAAGCTCAGCTCATCCAGGACTCGCTCCATGATGGTGTGCAGGCGACGCGCTCCAATATTCTCCGTGCTCTCGTTGACCCGAAACGCAAAGTGCGCGATCTCGTCCAGCGCTTCCTTGGTAAATTCCAGCTTCACGCCCTCAGTCTCAAGCAACGCCGTGTACTGTTTCACCAAAGACGATTTCGGCTCGGTAAGAATCCGCACAAAATCTTCCATGGTGAGCGACTGCAATTCCACCCGAATCGGAAATCGTCCCTGCAATTCCGGAATCAAATCGCTCGGCTTCGAAACGTGAAACGCACCCGCCGCGATAAAAAGGATGTGATCGGTCCGAACCATCCCATACCGTGTGTTGACGGTCGTCCCTTCAACGATCGGCAGAATATCGCGCTGCACGCCTTCCCGCGAAACGTCCGGCCCATGCCCGCCTTCGCGGCCAGCAATCTTGTCGATCTCATCCAGGAACACGATCCCCGAATTCTCCACGCGGTCGATCGCCATCCGCGTAACCTGATCCATATCAATCAGCCGCTGCTCTTCTTCCTGAATCAGATATTCGAAGGCCTCATTCACCTTCATCTTGCGCTTCTTGGTGCGCTGTCCGAAGATGCTCGGCAACATGTCTTTAATGTTGACGTCCATCTCCTCAACGCCCTGATTGGTCAGGATTTCAAACGACGGGAAATTCCGCTCGCGCACGTCGATCTCCACCGTGCGGTCATCCAGCTTTCCCTCGCGCAGTTGCTGCCGCAATTTTTCGCGCGTCCGGCTCGACGACTCCGCCAAAGCGGTGCTCCCATCAATCACCACACCGCCCGCGGTCGAAGTTTGTTCAGGCCGCGGCGCAGGCGACGGCGGCAACAGAATATCCAGCAGCCGCTCTTCCGCGTTCAACTCCGCTTTGTCGGCAACGTCTTCCAGCTTCTCTTCGCGCACGTTGTCGATCGCGATCTCCACCAAGTCCCGCACCATCGATTCCACATCGCGTCCCACATATCCGACTTCCGTAAACTTCGAAGCTTCCACTTTTAAGAACGGAGAATTCGCCAGCTTCGCCAGCCGCCGCGCGATCTCGGTCTTGCCCACACCCGTGGGCCCGATCATGATGATGTTCTTGGGAATGATTTCTTCCGCCAGCTCCGGCGAAAGCTTCTGCCGCCGCATGCGGTTGCGCAGCGCAATGGCCACGGCGCGCTTGGCGTCCTTCTGGCCAATCACATGTTTGTCGAGCTCGACGACAATCTCGCGCGGAGTCAGTTCATCCAGCGCAAGCTGTTCTTCTTCGGCAGTGGAGGGAAGATAGATGGCCATAAATCAGTCGTTGGTCGTTGGTCGTTGGTCGTTGGCCGATTCGGTCGCGGGCTGTGTTGAAGCCAACGACCAACGACTAGCGACCATCGACCAGCTACAGTTCTTCAATCGTAACCTTGTCATTCGTATAAATACACATCTTGCCCGCAATCTTCATGGCTTCTTCGGCAATCTGGCGGGCTGAGAGTTGCGTATGCTCCGCCAGCGCCTGCGCCGCCGCCTGCGCATACGGCCCACCGCTGCCGATCGCTGCTACCGCGCCGTCGGGCTCAATCACGTCGCCCTGCCCGCTGAGCAGAAACG